>NZ_JAUBUI010000070.1:0-32143 GCF_036705385.1 Microcoleus sp. B3-A4
GAGTACAAGTTTCAACCCTGACTCCAGGCAAGGCTAATAGATAGTCTAAATGGAAGCTCATAACGGTAAATGTATTACTAGGTACATTTTACACCATAAACTCAGGAGAGCCAGCACCGGATTGGTTTTTCGTGCCGCAAGTGCATCCAGTTGCTGAGGGGACGATTCGCCGCAGCTATACGCCGAATTTGGAGGGTGCGCCGGTATCGGTGGTGATGGAGTTTTTGTCTAATGAAGATTACAGCGAATTGTCTGTGCGATCGACTCCTCCCTACGGCAAGCTCTACTTCTACGAACAGATTCTGCAAGTGCCCACCTACGTCACCTACGACCCCTACGAGCCCAAGCTGGAAGTGCGGTATCTGCAAAATGGAGCCTATGAAACGCAGGCTGCTGATGTTGAGGGACGGGTGCGGATTCCAGAGTTGGATTTGTGGCTGGGGATTTGGTCGGGGGAACGTCTGGGCCAAACTATTAACTGGCTGCGCTGGTGGGATTCGCAGGGAAATTTGCTGCTGTGGAGTTCGGAACAGGCCCAGCAGGAACGGCTGCGGGCTCAACAGGAACGCCAGCGGGCGGATGTATTGGCGGCAAAGTTGCGGGAGTTGGGTGTCGATCCCGATCGGCTGGCTTGAACGGGCGGGATGTTCGTTAGTTAGCCGTAGGGTGCGTCGCGATCGAACTTTCTGTATAGCTCCCTGATTTGGGAAGCTATACAGAAACTTTCTGTATAGCTCCGTGATTTGGGTAGATAGGCTGAAACTTTCTGTATAGCTCCCTGATTGGGGTGGATAGGTCGAAAGTTTCTGTATAGCTTCCTTTGTAATTCATAAGTTAACCTGATTCCATCGAATCGACCAGTGATTTTCTCAAAAGAATTCTAAAGGACCGAATTTTCAGTCGATGGTCTGAATAGATCTTGAACCAAACCCATGCCAATCCGCCGGATGCTTCGTCCTAGGATGCCGGTGAATTCCAGATCGCCACTCAAGAGTCGGGTGACGAGTCGGGTGCCTTTGGGATGTTTGACACCATATTTAGAGCAAAGTTTGGGAAAGCGATAGAACATAAAGGCGAGCTGACGGGCGGCGTCGAAGTTGGTGGCAAACTCAGCATGGATGCGATCGCTATATTGGTGCACCTTCCCTTCGGCCACACAGTTGCCCGCAATCACGCCACTTCTGACCGCATGGAGGATGCCATCCCCAAACACCGGGTTAATCAACCCCGCCGCATCACCCGCTAGCAATAGTCGTCCATCGGTCGTATGCAAGGGTTCTCGGCCATTCCAGATGGGCAAGGGATGGGCATAAAACTTCAAGGCTTCTCGTTGGTAGGGAATTTGCAAATGATCCATATATTCAAAAATCGTGCGCTGAATTTCCCCACGGGCCTTGGGATCCTGGCGGGCATCCCGATAGCGGGAATGGAACACGCCTGCGCCAATATTGAGGTGATTGGCTTTTGGGAAAATCCAGGCATAGCCACGGGGAATGGCACCATATTCCACATGGATCGTGTCGGGCTTGAGAATGGGGTGGTTGGCATCCCATGCGTGGGGGAGTTCGATTTCCATGCCCAGGGCGATCACCGGATTCTGTCGCAACTTGGCAACCTTAGCCACAATTCCATTCGCGCCATCTGCCCCAATCACCTGGCCGGCCGTTGCCACAAACTCCCCTCCTTGACCGGAATCCCCATTGGCTTTCATGGCCTTTGCCCGCACCGTTACCCGGCTTGATTCCAGTTCCAGAGATCGCACCGCTAACCCATCCCGCAGTTCTACCCCTGCCTGAACAGCCCGAAGAGCCAAAGCTCGGTCAAACAGAGTCCGCTGCACCATCCAGAGAGAATAGTGGTCATCGCTATCGGGCAGATTCATCGCCCCCAGGTAGGGATCGCCAAACTGCCAGGTATGCCGCATATACCGCACATTGCATTCCACCACTGCATCAGGAACCAGATCCTGGAGGACTTGGTGGATGGCAACCGGGGTTCCCCCACCGCAGGGTTTATGGCGAGGCAAGGAATATTTTTCTAGCAAAGCAACTTTCAACCCCCGCTGGGCAGCCGTTGCCGCTGCCACCGTCCCCGCTGGGCCCGCACCACACACAATCAAGTCATAATGGGTCATTCGATCTTTCCTATGCTTCTGAGTCAGTAACATTTAATCAGAAACTGCCAATGATTTCGCTGAATTCCGTTTCCATACTGGGAGAGTTAGTCAACTTCATCAGGGAGTGCAATATGAAATTTCTGATTGGTGTCTTGGTCAGTGCATTGGGAGCATCTCTGCGGAGAGTAAATTACATCCCGCCCAAGAAGCCGATCCAGAACTCAAGGTGCAATCCATAGCCTATGGTAAGCTACGGTTCCCGCGCCATCTAAGTTCCGGCAATTTTGAGTTCCAAGTGTCGGGCGTTGATGCGGCCAATGTGACCGCATTTCACATCCATTGCGGGGCACCGGGTGTGTTGGAACCGAGCGTTGTGGACTTTTGGCAGTAGTTAGCCGTAGGGTGCGTCGAAGAAAGAAAATTTACAAAGAAAGAGCGACAATCTCACAGCGACGCACCACACAATAGTCAGGTGCGTCGAAGAAAGAAAATTCACAAAGAAAGAGCGAAGTTTCAGCAGCGACGCACCCTACAAAATACTTCCGAAAATGGAGGCAGAGCCTCCGGAGCTGCGTTACCAGGCAGAGCCTGGTAACGACGAGTAGACGAGTAAATAAATTAAGTTGCTGGGGGAATTGTGATATCAACAGATTGCACTTTTACCGAAGTTCCCAAACTCGATAACGGCGGTTGAATTGCTGCGGTATTTCCCACTACTAATGTTACCAGATTCTCGGGTTTCAAGTAAGTCTTAGCTACGCGCTGCACATCAGCAATTGTTGCTGCTTCGATGCTGCGGCGGTAGCGAAAAATGAAATCTTCGGGATAACCGTAGTATTCGTAGCGGATTAATCGCGACAAAGTTTGACTGGGATTTTCAAATTTGAAGATGAAAGAATTCAGGGTGGAATCTTTAGCAAAAGCTAATTCTTCCGGGGTAATTGGTTCGGTGCGGATACGATCGATCTCCGCGCGAATTGCCTGGATAAACGGTACTGTTGCGTCCGATCGCGTTTGGCCCCCAGCGAAAAACACCCCCGGATAGTCATATCTCGGACTCCACGCCGCGTATACTGAATAAGCTAAGCCTTGGCGCGATCGCACATTATTAAACAAACGGCCGCCGAAACCGTTGAGAACCCCATTCATCACGTCCAAAGCACCGTAATCTGGACTGCTGAGCATTCCGCCCAAATGTCCCATTTGCACGTAACTTTGACTTAATTGCGGCTGATTTACCAAAAATATGCCGCCCCCATTTGCTGGCGATACCCTTGGTAGCGCAGGCACTTCTGCTTTTTGAGTCGGTTGCCAGTTGCCAAATTTTTGCTCGACGAGCGATCGCATTTTAGCTGTATCAAAGTCGCCAGAAATACCCAAAATCATATTCTTGGGGTGGAAATATTTCTGGTAGAAACTCACCACATCGTCGCGGGAAATATTGGCGAGGGTTTTGTATTCTACCGTGCGCGCGTAAGGACTGCGATCGCCATAAATTAACTTTTCAAACTCGCGGCCGGTAATCTCGTTAGGATCGTCATTGCGGCGGGCGATCGCACCTTGAGTTTGATTCTTCGCTAAATCTAACTTTTCCTTAGCAAATATTGGTTCCCGAATCACTTCCGAAAATAGGTCAAATACGGGTTCCAAATCTTCAGCTAAAGCACTAAAATTAGCAGTGCCAGAACTAACATCAATCCCCGTTTCTACCGAAGCTGCTCGCTGTTCTAGCAACTGATTTAGTTCATCAGCCGTATGTCGGCTCGTGCCGCCAGTTCGCATCACTTCTCCCGTCAAACTTCCCAGTCCGATTTTATCGGCAGGTTCAAAGCGCTCGCCCGTGCGAAATAGCGCCGTTCCCCCGACTAACGGGAGCTCCCGGTCTTCCATCAGATACACCCGGATACCATTTTTCAGCTCGAAGCGAGTATATTTAGGCAGTTTAATTTCTGGCACCGCCGGGAATGTTAATTCGTCGTAGTGTTTCGGTGCCGCTGCAAAGGAAGGTAACAAATTAAACGTGCCCAGTGAAACAGTAAAAAAGCAAAGCGACAGCAGAAATAACTTTACTTTTTTCAGTCTCAATTTAGTCCTTTTCATTCTTTCTCCTAAGTTATACATTCTGACAAATGTTGACTGTTGACTGTTCGCTGTTTGCTGTTGGCTCACAACTGACAACTGACCCTTCGACTACGCTCAGGGCAACGCAACTGACAACTGACAACTGACAACAGTCAACAGCCAACTGACAACTGACAACTGACTTCTTACAGTGACAAAAGCTTACCAATCGTGCGATTTTCCGGGCGGAAAGTTGCCTGAGCGACACGCTGAATGTCAGCGGGAGTAACAGCCGCAATCGCATCTAATTCCTTGAACAAATTTCGCCACGAACCGGTGTTTACTTGATAGTCCACCAGCGCAAATGCCATGCCCATATTAGAATTGAGCGATCGCAACAAACCGGCTCTCGCCTGAGTTTTCACCCGATCCAATTCCAAAGCAGAAACCGGCTCAGTTTTCAGGCGCTCAATTTCCTTGCTCAAAGCCGAGGCTACTTCATCAACCGTGCGGCCCGGAGCAGTTTGAGCGTAAAATAACATCAAATTCGGATACTTTTCCCCTGGATAACCGCTGGAACCTTGAGCCACCAGCGCCAATTGCTGCTCTTCTACCAAAGATTTGTAAAGCCGAGAAGTGCGGCCATCGCTGAGCAAAGAACCAATCATTTCATAAATCGCATTGTCGGGATGATTCATCGCCGGTTTGTGGTATCCTTCCAAATGCCAAGGTTGAGTTTTTAATTGCAGCGTGACTTCTTGAGTTTGCGTTTGGGGAGGTTCGACAATCTGCAATTCTGGAGGCGCTGGTTTCGCCTTGTAACGGCCGAAATAAATTTGAGCGAGTCGCTTCACCTCCGAAGCTTTCACGTCTCCTACCACCGCAACAGTCAGTTTGCTGGGGACGTAGTGAGTCTCGAAAAACTTCTGCACGTCGCTGCGGCTGAGGTTTTGAATGTCTTCAGTGGAGCCAATTACAGGGCGGCGGTAGGGATGAGCAGAGAAAGCTTTGTTGGCAAAAACTTCAACCATTTGTCCGATCGGAGAATTCTCGGTTCGCAGCCTGCGCTCTTCTAAAATTACCTGTTTTTCTTTGTAAAATTCCCGAAATACTGGTTCTAGAAATCGCTCGGATTCCAGCGACATCCACATTTCTAACTTATTAGCTGGAAGGCTGTAAAAATACATTGTGGCGTCGGTGGAGGTAGCGGCATTTAGTCCGACTCCGCCTGCTTGTTCGACTATTTTGCCGAGTTCGTTGCGCTTGACAAATTGCGAAGCTTCGGCTTCAATTTTGTCAAATTCTGCTTTTAATTTGGCGACTTCTTCAGTTTTGCCGCTGGCCTTGGCTGCTTGCATTTGCTCGAAGAGTTGGTCTTGTTTTTCTAGCAGCGGCTTTTCGGCTTGGTAGTCGGTAGTGCCGATTTTTGGCGTGCCTTTGAAGGCTAAATGTTCGAGATAGTGAGCGACTCCTGTTTGGCCGTCGGGTTCGTTTGCGCCGCCGACATCGGCGTGAATCAGAAACGATGCTACGGGCGCTCTGGGCCTTTCGAGTACGATGAATTTCATGCCGTTGTCGAGCTTAAATTCGCTGACTTGGCTGATGACTCGATCGAGCGACGGTTGAACAGAGACTGCTTGGGAGCCACTAGCGGGGTTGGGGCGGGCGAGGGCGGTTTCGGGAGAAATTCCCCACCACAGCAGTACAGCGGCCAGCAGGGAGGCTATGAATCGAGTTTGGCGATCGGGCGATTCCCTACGGGATAGCTTCGCTTCACGGGGTTTTTGGAACTGCGGGGTCATTCGATTTGCGATTATGGATTTGGGATTGTCAAACAAAAAAATGTTTGTGCTCGGCGGCCAGAGATTCTTTTCTAAGGATAAAGATTTTTAGAGGCATAAGCGATCTGTTGCGCGGCAGATGTTACGCTGATACAGCAAATCTCAAAAAGGGTCTGGAGTTGAGCGAGGAGTTTTAAGTTTGGGATCAAAGCCGCGCACAACTTAAAACTTAACATTATTTAGCCCTTCAGTCCCGAACCCGTAGTTCCAAGTCGGAAATTACCGATTGCAAAGCCATGCGAATTTTTAATCAGTCTCCTCCTTCTGAAACAGAAACCAAGAAGCGGATTTTACAAGCCGCTCAGCGGTTGTTTGCCCGCAGCGGATACGACGGCACGACAACTCGCGATTTAGCAGCGGCGGCGGGGGTGGCGGAGGGTACGCTATTTCGGCATTTTGACAATAAAAAAGCCATTTTGATTGAGGTGGCGACGGAAGGATGGGTGGAGTTGCTGACGGATTTGCTGACGGAATTAAGCGAGATGGGCAGTTACAAAGCAGTGGCTCAGGTGATGCGGCGGCGGATGCTGAATATCCGCGAGAATAGCGACATGATGCGGGTGTGTTTTTTGGAGGCGCAATTTCATCCGGATTTGCGCGACAGAATTCAGTTGGAAGTCATCGGAAAAATGAGCGATGTGGCTGAGGCTTTTTTTGAAACGGCGATGGAAAAAGGAGTTTATCGGCAGATGAATCCGAAGATTGTCGCTCAGGTATTTTTGGGAATGTTTGCAGTCGCGGGCTTCAGTCAAAATACGATTATGGAGCCGAATGCTTCTCCGCAGGAAATGCAGGAAATGGCCGAAGGACTCGCAGATATTTTTCTGAATGGGGTTTTGCTGAAAGATGAATAATTAGGGCAACAGGAAAAGATGTTATGGGTCAAATTTTGCACTATTCTATTCGGCCGCTAACCCAGGAAGACGAGCCTTTTCTGTGGCAAATGCTGTATGAAGCAGCGCACATAGCCGAAGAAGGCGAATCAACGGTGCAAGCGGTTGTCAATCATCCTTTAATTGCGAAATATGTCAAGAATTGGGGACGTGCAAACGATTTGGGCTTCGCAGCAATCGAATTGAACGGGAACCAGCCAGTAGGAGCCGCCTGGCTGCGTTTGTTTACAGAGGATGACAAGGGGTTTGGCTGGGTTGACGATACTATCCCGGAATTGGCGATCGCCGTTCTTCCAGAATATACAAATCAGGGTGTAGGAACGCAGTTGCTGGATCGTTTGTTGTCAGCAGCACAAGTCTCTTATCGATCGGTATCCCTGAGTGTCAGAAGCTCGAATCGGGCCCTGAGTTTGTACGAGCGATCGGGATTTAAAGTAATTGACGGAAGCGAGACAATCAACCGCACAGGAGGGACATCATTCACCATGAAAGTTGATTTTGACTAAGTGAATTATTACTCTATAAATTCGTACATTTGCTGTACCCAATTTTCACGGTTTTCCTGCCATTCATCCGTCACTACTTCCCAAGTTGTATTGCTTTCAAGTTCCAGCAATAGACTTGATACTTCTTCCAGCGTCGATGCTATATGACATTCTTCTAGCCAACTTTCACGGAGCATTTTCCAGAGGCTTTGTACCGCTTCCCGCTGAAAATTTGCTTCTAATTCAACTAGCAATTTGGCTAGGTGGTTTTCGTCAATTGCTGCTGACACCTCGCTCATCCAACAGTTGCGACGTTCTTTCCATTCTTCCGTCACTGCGTCCCCGTTTAGGTGGGCTTGAAACTCTAACAGTAATTGGTTTAGTTCTACCATATCAAGTTTTTTATTGTTTGTAGTTTGTGCTATAATGGTACAAATTTTATTGATTTAAACTGTTGGTTTTTTATAATGAGCGATGTGGCTGAGGCTTGTTTATAAACGGCGATGGAAAAACAAGTTTATCCAAAGATGAATCGGAAGATTGTCGCTCAGGTATTTTTGGGAATGTTTGCAGTCGTGCCCTTCAGTCAAAATACGATTATGGAGCCGAATGCTTCTCGGCAGCCAATGCAGGAAATGGCTGAAGAACTCGCTGATATTTTTCTGAATGGGGTTTGGCAGAAAGAGGAAGAATTAGTCATTAGTTATTAGGAAATTTTAGAGCCTGAAAACGCAATATCTACAGGCTCTGACTCCTCGAAACTACTCGTTAAACTTGTGCATTTGCTGTACCCATTTATCGCGATTCTGCTGCCATTCATCAGCCATAGCTTCCGAATTTATATTGGTTTCTAGTTCGAGCAATAAACTTGATACTTCTTGCACAATCGAGGCTGCCAGACATTCTTCTACCCAACGGTTGCGACGCTCTTCCCACTGAATATCAACCGATTTACCCTGCAAGTTAGATTGCCATTCAACTAGCAATTCTGATAGATATGTTAGGTTAACGGATGCTGCCACATCGCTCACCCAACTTGATCGGCGCTCTTGCCATTCTTTTTTCACTCCTTCCGATTTGAGGTTGCTTTCAAGCTCTAACACTAACTGATTTAGTTCTACCATCTTAAATGTTTGACTTTTTGTAGTTTCTGCTACAATTCTACCATAAATTCAAATAAACAGAGTGTTAATTTTTTGACAGATTGCGGTCGCAGTGAAACTACATAATAGATAACTGAATAATGAGCGATGAATTTACTTTAGATATGCTAGACATTCCCAGCGGTTGGAGGCGCGGCGAAGGGGACTGGACAGGAGTGGCGAGGGCTCTTGCTAGAGGGGAAACTGTCGAAGTAATTCAAGAAGTTGGTTCGACTTTGTGGCAAAACAGTCTGCCAGAAAAACATTCTTTGTATTGGGAGGGGGGAAATATCTCAACTATCAAAGCCAGAATTTGGATTAGTTTTACGCAGAGAAGATTTTCGCCGGAATCTGCTTTGCCAAAGGTTCAGTGGCATCCAAGAGTGTTGTGGATAGGGATAGGTTGTGAACGCGGAACAGGGCGAGAATCAATCGAAATAGCGATTAAACAAGTATGTCGCGCTAATCATTTAGCGGAAAGTGCGATCGCAGGTATTGCTACAATCGACACTAAAGCAGGTGAAGTCGGCTTGCTAGAACTTTGTCAAGCGCGAAACTGGCCGTTAAAAACCTTTGCTGCTGACATTTTAAGTTCCGTAGAAGTCCCCAACCCTTCAAATATTGTAGTCAAAGAAGTCGGGACGCCCAGCGTAGCAGAAGCCGCAGCACTTTGTGCGATCGAACTGATATCTTGTACCATTCTCAACAACAGGCAAGATGCCTGTTCCACAAAAAGTGAATCTGCTTGTGGGGTGGACATCCTGCCCGCCCGTAAAAGGCTTTTAGTCCCTAAACAAATCTTTCGCAGCAAAAATCCCCCCCTTTCACAAGGAGGGGTTAGGGTAGGTTCTGCCGTAACAGTAGCGGTTGCAGTTTCCCCGATCGAGTATCTGGGATAATGTATTACTGAGACAAAGTATTGGCATTCACAAATCGACCAATCAACCCAGAAACGAATGACAACACTATGGAACCACACAAAGCCGGCCAAAAACCGTCAACCGTAAAGCCGATATTGAACGCACCCGCTAACCAGGAAGCCAGGGAAAGCGAAATTGCATTCACAACAAATAAAAACAAACCTAAAGTAATAATGGTCAAAGGCAGCGTCAGCAATGTAATAATCGGTTTGACAACCGCGTTCACCAATCCGATAACAAAAGCAGCCAGCATCGCCGCCGGAAAGCTAACCACCGCCATACCTGGTACAATGTTAGCGGTAATGATCAGCGACACCGCTGCTACTATCCAAGTTAAGAAAAAACTTAGCATATCTTTTTTTCCATCTCCATCACTATTAATTAAGATTGTAGCGGTTTAGTCGATCGACCAAAGTTCGGGATACACTACGAAATACCCACCTTGCGAGAATATCAGACTTATGAAACTCCGGCAACTAGCTGCATTCCTTTTGGCGCTAACTATCTTCATCCTGCCGCAGCCAGCCCAGGCTCAATCTAAATATTACGCTCCGCCGTTGTCCTTTAGCAACGCCGAACTGACAAGACGCGATTTTTCCGGTCAAATGCTGCGCTCTGCCGAGTTTTCTAACGCTAATATGGACTTGACTAATTTTTCTAATGCCGATTTGCGGGGAGCAATTATGAGCGCTTCGGTGATGACTCAGGCGAATTTGCACGGCGCCAATTTAACTAATGCCATGATAGATCAAGTTAAATTTACTAATGCCGATTTAAGTGATGCAATTTTAGCGGAAACAATTTTGCTGCGTTCTACTTTTGACGGAGTTGATATCACCGGCGCTGACTTTACCGACGCAATTATGGACGGCTCACAAGTTAAAGAATTGTGCACAAAAGCCAGCGGTATTAATTCTCAAACAGGGATTTCTACTCGTGATTCCTTGGGATGTCGCTGATTTATTTTATAATTCCATAATTTCAATTTGTGGAACGGGCATCTTGCCTGTTCCGGGCTAGAAGCCCACCCCACAAAATCAATACACAAAATAAATTTGTTTGTGGAACAGGCCCGAGAGTCCGTTTAGGGCGGGCTAGAAGCCCACCCCACAATCAATAAATACAACAAATAAATTTGTTTGTGGAACGGGCATCTTGCCTGTTCCGGGCTAGAAGCCCACCCCACAATCAATAAATACAACAAATAAATTTGTTTGTGGAACGGGCTCTCAGTCTTCTGACAGCCTAAACCAAATTTACTAAGGCTTGGCTTTTTTCTGAGCAGCCGCATAATGCTCACTCATTAATTGATTAACTTCTGGATTGTAAATCCGCAGATAATTCCAGTAATTCTCAAACACCGATTTCACGTATCCTTTCGTTTCAGGAAACGGAATCTTTTCCGCAAAAGCATCCGGGTCATTAAAATTAAACCTCTTCAACCAATCTGATACTGCATTTGGCCCGGCATTATAACTCGCCACAGCTAACATCGAGTTATTCTTGTACTCGTCGTGAGTGTGATCCAAATACCACGTACCGAGTTTAACGTTGTCGTCCACATTCTCCAATGAATACTTTTTGAGGCTGATTTGAGCGGCAACCCAAGCTGCTGTTTCCGGCATTACTTGCATTAGACCGGTGGCGCCAACTGAGGATTTGATTGCGGGCATAAACCGCGATTCTTGCCGGATTAATGCTGTTACTAATACAGGATTTATTTTGCGTTCTTGCGACCACTTGACAATGGTTTCTAAGTAAGGAAAAGGATAAAGTGCTTGCCAATAAATCGGTTGCTGTCTGAGTTCGAGGTATTGGGTTCTATCATCTGGTTTATCGCGCTGCCCTAAACTACCAACCATCCACAAACCGTCTAAATTGTCTCCAACTGCTACTCGCATTAAACCGTCAGTAAACTGTTCCGCAATACTTGGTTCTACGCGGTCGATAAATTCTACTTGCCACAGCGTCCAAGCATCTCTATCTTGACCTAATTGATAGAGTTCTTTCAACGCAGGAGAACCCGCAGTTGGTTCGGGGCGCTGAGGCGGTCGGACTACATTGGGAGACAAATCTCGGACTGTGGTAAAGTCGCCGACTGGCCAGCCAAGAAGTACAGCCGATCGCCACGCAAAATATGATTCGGGATAACGTAAGATCGTGTAGTCAAACGCCGTCTTGGCGTCTTCTTCGCGGCCGAGTTGCTGTGCCCATTTCCCGACCCAAAATGCTGCTTCTGGAGCTTGTTCGCTGTCGGGATTGTGGGTGGTTAATTCTCTCGCCCACTGCCAAGCTGATTTTAAATCTCCGCCTTTGGCAAACTGCTGGGCGATCGTCCACCGCAATTCGCCTGCTTTATCAGAATTATTGTATTTTGTCAAGAGCAACTTCCGGGTATCTGAGGCGGATTGACCGCTGCGTGCTTTGTCGAGAAGTTGGGATTTATCTAACAAAGCTTCGGGGGCATAATTGGGGAATTTGCTAATAACTCGATCGAGATAAACGATCGCATCCTTTGGCTCGCTCAGTCGCGACAGCCGAATTAAACCCAAACCAGTATCTTCGGCATCGGGAAACTCGCGCACTAATTCTTGATAGGCAATTCTCGATTCCGGGATTTTTCCGTCGAGCCACAAACCGCGAGCTTTTCGGTAAAGATTTTTGGCGTTGCGGGGAGCTTTCCCGTAAGCAATAGCTCCTTTGCCGTAATCTTGTTTTTCCCAATAGCCAAAGGCAATTTCTTCCCAATCTTCCGGTTTCAAAGAGGCGCTGTTTCGCTGCACCAGTTGTTCCAAAATTGTCCCGTAATCTTTGACATAATGACCGTGTTTTGCTACGAGCAGCATCAACTGCGGCTGATTGGGATTTTCTTTTAACTTGCGAAGGGCAATTTCTACGCTGCGGGGATGACCAGGAAATTCAGTAATTGCCTGTTGCCAATATTCCGGTTTTGACTTGCCTAAAACATATAAAGCTTCCGCTGCTACCGGGTCGCTCGGATAGTTTTTGAGCAGTTCCTGCCAAGCTTTTTGGGCTTTGCCTTTGTCGCCACTTAATTGGTAAGCTTGCGCCCTTTTTAGGGCAATGTTAGCAGCTAAAACCGGATATTCTTGCTCTAATTTGTCCAATAACTTTAATGCTTTGGCGGCATTTCCTTGCTGGATTAAATCGCTGGCAAGCAGATAGCGGGCGCGGCTTTGAGGGGAGATTTCCTGCTGCGGGTTCGTACTTGCAGACTGACTGGTTGCGAGTTCAACTAATTTCGCCGATCGCTCGCTCGGTGACAGCGACACCAGCATCTTGACTTGCGATTCGGAATTCGCTGCATTCTGGGGCTGCTGAGCCTTCTGGACTGAGCCAAAACCCATCCATTTCATCGCAGCAACCAAAGAGCCGATCGCAATAACGCAAACTGAAACGCTGATTAAAACAGAAAATCGGGCCCGGCGTCGTTTTAGCATGGGAAAATTTAAGAGAATAACAATAGATAACCGATCGTTTGTCAAAAGCCATCACAGGCAGGATGGGTGTTCCACGCCATCACAGGCAGGATGCCTGTTCAACGAGAAATAAATGTTAATAGTGGGGCAAAAACGCACAGCCGACCCCCACACAGATGATTGAGATTGGTGGAAGATCCGATCGCAGGCGGACTTGGCTGATATAGTAGCAGAATTTATTTTGATGTGGAGCCGAAAATTTGTGCGATCAATCTATTTGCCCGCACCAAGGAAAAACCACAAACCACCAAGTACAAAGTACAATCAAAAATCTAAAATCTAAAGTGTAAATCAAAACATGGAATTTCTAGTCACCGATACGCCCCGCTCTGTTTGGACCGGAGACGCCCTGGCAATTGGTCTATTTGAGGACGGCTTGGAACTCACCGGCGAGCTGGCACAATTAGATGAAAAGCTTGCAGGCACTTTGAAAGAGCTGCTACTGGAAGTAGATTTTAAGGGCAAAGTGGGTACGAGCGCCATCACCCGCGTCGGCGGCAATAATCCCATTCGCAAAATTGCGATCGTCGGTTTGGGCAAAACAGAGGACTTAAAATTAGACACCGTGCGGCAAGCTGCGGGCGTGTGCGCCAAGTTAGCCAAAAAAGAGAAATGCAAAACCCTCGGGATTAGCTTTCCGGTGTGGAAAAACGCGCCGGATGTTACAGCAAGCGCGATCGCCGAAGGTGTAGAACTCTCCTTGAATCAAGACAACCGTTTCAAATCGGAACATGAAGACAAAAGCCCGCAACTCGAACAAATTCATTTGCTCGGTTTTGCCGGTACCGAAAGTGCGATCGCCCGCGCCCGCCAAATCACTGCCGGAGTCATTTTAGCACGCGAATTAGTCGCAGCGCCGGCAAATTTTGTCACCCCGATTACCATGGCAGAAACTGCTCAAAGTCTGGCTGCCGAATGCGGTTTAGAATTAGAAATATTGGAGCGGGAAGACTGTGAAAAACTAGGGATGGGAGCCTTTCTCGGCGTAGCCCTAGCATCTGATTTACCACCAAAATTCATCCATTTAACTTACAAACCCGAAGGCACGCCGCGCCGCAAAATAGCTATTGTGGGCAAAGGATTGACCTTTGATTCTGGGGGTTTAAACATCAAAGGTGCGGGCAGCGGCATTGAAATGATGAAAATAGATATGGGCGGCGCTGCTGCTACTTTGGGAGCGGCAAAGGCGATCGGACACATCAAACCCGATGTGGAAGTTCACTTTATCAGCGCCGTCACTGAAAACATGATCAGCGGCCGCGCCATGCGTCCTGGAGACATCCTTACAGCTTCCAACGGCAAAACAATTGAGGTCAACAATACCGACGCTGAAGGCCGTTTAACCTTGGCTGATGCTTTGGTATTTGCTGATAAATTAGGACTTGACGCGATTGTCGATTTAGCAACTCTAACCGGGGCCTGCGTAATTGCTTTAGGCGACGATATCGCGGGTTTGTGGAGTCCTCAAGATAGCGTCGCCGCCGAAATAGTCGCCGCCTCAGAATTGGCAGGCGAAAAATTTTGGCGAATGCCGATGGAAGAAAAATATTTTGAGGGTTTGAAAGCCTTGCACGCCGACATGAAAAACACAGGCCCGCGTCCCGGCGGTTCCATTACGGCGGCGCTATTTTTGAAGCAGTTTGTAAAGGATACTGCATGGGCGCATTTAGATATTGCCGGCCCGGTTTGGAGTGACAAAGAAAATGGCTACAATGGCCCTGGGGCTACCGGTTTTGGAGTTCGGACTTTGGTGCATTGGGCGCTGGGCGGCGCTTAAGTGTGGATTTCGAGCGCATAAATTGAGATTTTCTCTGCCTTAAAAGTCTGCTAGTCCATGAGAGAGCCTGGGGTTTAAGACCCCAGGCTCACAGCTTAAGTCATCTAAAAGCAAACTTAATAACGATCATTAAAAATTTAAATGTTTCATAAGCCATAAGGAGGCGAACCTATCTATTCCCTCACTGCGAGGAACGTAAGCGTTGCGAGCAGTGACGATCGGCATTCCTCATACTTGGGATAAAGCTTGGTTCCCGGGGCCCAACCTCGACATTTTTGACATTCGCTGAAAAAATAGCGGTTTCAGAAAAAATGAAAAAAGTATATAATTATGTAAATATTTCACTAGCCAAAATCAAATAATTAGATTTGATCGGATTTGCATTGGTACAGATAATTTTTTTCTTGAACTTCATGCAAGAACAATTAACAATTTTTTTTTCACCACTTGCTGTATCTTCCGCACTCGGGTGCAATGCGGTGCCGGAGTTGCGACTGTACGCTGTTTTTGACTCGCTGACGGCACTGGCTTATTGCTCGATCGCCCTATCTTTAGTTTATTTTACCCGCCAAGGTTCTCACCGCAGGATTTTCCGGGTGTTTGCCGTTGTTTTTTTTGTCTGGGGCGCGGCTAAATTGACGGAAGTTTGGACATTTTGGCATTCCATATATTGGCTGTCGGTAACTCTCAAAGCTACAAGTGCTTTGATTTCTTGGCTTTTAGTGGCAATCGCCCTCGCCCTGATGCCAAAAGCACTTGCCGAGTCTGGTTTCAATCAAAGAGAAAAATTTCAACAACAGTCGTTAAAACAGGTAGAAGAAAATCAGCACCAGCATGATATCGAGAAAGGAGAATTGGCAAAACAATCGATCGATTTTTACGCTTCAGATACTATTGTCGATCGCACTTTAGCTCTCAATTCGCTTAACGAACAGTTAGAAAAAGAAATTGCCGATCGCCAGCGGGTTGAGGAAAAGTTGCAACTGACTCAATTTGCGATCGACCGATCGGCAGATGCGATATTCTGGATCGGGCCCGACGGTAAATTTTTGTACGTCAACGACGCTGCTTGCACTTCATTGGCATATTCTGCAGCAGAATTGCTCTCGATGACCGTGCACGACATCAATCCAGATTTTCCCCAAACTGCTTGGAGTTTGCACTGGAAAGTCTTAAAACGCTGCGGTTCGGTTAATATTGAAGTTCACCACATCACTAAGTACGGTCGCATTTTTCCGGTAGAAATTACGATCGACCATTTGGAATTTAACGGCAAAGAATATCAGTGCGCGTTTGCTCGCGACATTAGCGAGCGCAAGCGGATTGAGGCAGCTTTGCGGGAAAGAGAAGAAGAATTTAGGTCATTAGTTTCTAGCATTCCCGGTGCAGTTTACCGTTGCAGTGCTGCTGGGCGATCGAGCCTAACTTTTATCAGCAGTGGCATCGAAGCTATTTCTGGCTATCCCGCAGCTAACTTTATGCAAAAACCGGTGCAGGCTTTTCCGAGTATAGTTCATCCCGATGACGCTGAGCACATCGAGACAATTATCGATCGGGCTATTAAGACAAAACAACCTTACATCATCGAATATCGCCTAATTCACTGCGACGGAAATGTGCGGTGGGTTGCAGAGAAAGGTCAAGCCCTTTTCAACGCAGACGGTGAAGTTTTATCCCTCAACGGCGCCATTTTTGACATGACAGAGCGCAAAGCAGCCGAGGATGCTTTGCGGCTCTCCGAGGCGATCGCCAACAACAGAGCCCAGCAGCTAGAAATCGCTCTCAAAGAACTTCGAGAAACTCAAGCTCACCTAATTCATACCGAAAAAATGTCAAGTCTCGGTCAAATGGTAGCTGGAGTAGCTCACGAAATTAATAACCCTGTCAGTTTTATCTACGGCAATATTTCCTACGCCACTCAATATATTCGAGACTTGTTGCAGCTTGTAGAACTTTACCAAAAACACTATCCTCAGCCCGTGGTAGAAATTCAACAATGTATTGAGAATATCGATTTAGAATTTATGACAGAAGATTTACTAAAAATATTATCTTCGATGAAAATGGGAGCCGATCGCATTCGCGAAATAGTTCTGAGTTTGCGAAACTTCTCGCGTTTAGACGACTCGGTAAAAAAACTTACTAACCTTCACGAAGGCATAGATAATACCCTCTTAATATTGCACAACAAACTCCGAGCCAGAGGCGACTATCCAGAAATAAAAATAATCAAAGATTACGGTCAACTCCCTTTAATAGAATGTTATGCAGGTCAGCTCAATCAGGTATTTATGAATCTGCTTAGCAACAGTATTGACGCCTTGGAAGATGCTTGCAACCAAAAAAGGCGAGCTGCGGCCGGCGGCGACGATTGGAAACCCACTATTAGCATTCGCACAGAAGCCCTGAACGAAAATAGTATTTGCATCCGCATTGCCGATAATGCGATCGGCATGACAGAAGACGTGCGTAGCCGATTGTTCGATCCGTTTTTCACGACAAAACCGATGGGAAAAGGCACTGGTTTGGGGTTAGCCATCAGTTACCGAATTGTGGCGGAAAAACACGCCGGAGCCTTGAGCTGCCGTTCCACGGTAGGAGAAGGTACGGAATTTGCGATCGAGATTCCTTTATAAATTAGTGCAACGGAAGTATCAAGAATTTGGCAGAAGTTATCGCTCACTATAAATTGTCAACTGGGCTGTAAAAAAAAATCAATTTTCAAGAAAAATCCCCAAATTGGCTATAAACTACCAAGGTAATAATCAACATGGCAATGATATCGTAAACTCCGTCCCTTCTCCTAATACAGAATTTACCTCGATTGTACCGCCGTGTTTCTCAACTACAATCTGCCGTGCGATCGCCAATCCCAATCCCGTCCCTTTACCCACACCTTTAGTTGTGAATAAGTGGTCAAAAATATGACCTTTTATCTCATCTGATATCCCTGGCCCGTTATCATAAAGGCGAATCGTCACCCACTCCTTAGACTTCATTTCTGTCCGAATCGTGATGCAATTGGCTGGGGCTTTAATCTTCTCTAAACTCCGTTCCCGATTTGATTCTTCCAGGGCATCAATGGCATTGGCCAATATATTCATAAACACCTGATTTAATTGTCCGGGGAAGCAATCCACTGAGGGCAAGTTCCCATACTCTTTCACAACTTCAATCGCTGGACGCTGCTCGTTCGCTTTCAATCTGTGTTTGAGAATCAAAATCGTACTGTTAATTCCGTCATGAATATTGAAAGGAACTTTGTAATCTTTGTCGGCTCGGGAGAAGGTACGAAGACTGGTGCTGATGCCTTGGATGCGATCGCACCCGATTTGCATCGAATTCAACATTTTGGGTAAATCTTCTAAGAGATATTCGATATCGCTGTCTTCAGCTTTTTCTTCAATCTCCTCTCCCGGACTGGGAAATTTTTCTTTATAAAGTTGCAAGTATTCTGTAATATCTTTGACGGCGGCGATCGCTTCATGAATATTGCCAGAAATAAATCCAACAGGATTATTAATTTCATGGGCAACCCCGGCTACTAAATTCCCCAACGCCGACATTTTTTCGCTCTGTACTAATTGCAGTTGAGATTGTTCCACCTGGTGAGCGTAGTCCTGGGCTTGCTGATACAATCGCGCATTTTCTAGGGAAATGGCAGCCTGAGTGCAGAGAAAGTTGAGGACGAGGAGGCGATCGCGAGTAAACACTCCTTTTGTCGAGCTATGTTCGAGATAAAGTATGGCAACTAAGTTCCCGCGATCGAGAATCGGAGTACATAGCATACTCTGAGAGTGATACTGGAGCTTACAGTCATTCATTAAACCCGGAATATCGGTCTTGCCACCTTCAATAACCACAGTTTCCAGGGTGTGTTTGACATAATAAACCAGTTTGAGCGGAATCACCGCCGAACCCTCTATAGGTTGGGTTTGCAGTAAGGTTGTGGGTAACTCGTTATCTGGATTGATGTGACTTATTGCCCGGATTTGCCATTCATCCTGATGGGGGAGTAGCAAAGCACAAGTTTCTGCCCCAGAAGTTTTCAAAATAATTTGATTGAGGGTACTGAGCAATTCATCAATCTGAATTTTACTGGATAAAGCTTGAGCAGCTTGCACAATAGATGCGAAATCTAGGGCATCGGAAATACTGGTGCTGCTATTACTGGAAGTCTGCGAAGAGTGGCTAATCGTTGCCAGCGTCTCTAGAGGATTAAAGCGAAGTTTGGGCTGATTTAGGATAGGTAGAAGTAATTGGGGATACCTTTTTTCTAAGTCTTCTATTTTGGCTAGTGCTCCCCAACGGGCATAACAGTAATATGCTTCCTGCATATAGCTGGCGGCAACTTTTTCTTTGCCCCACTCCCAGTAGAATTTGGCGGCGAGTTCGTTGGCTAATCCTTCCTCTTGGATATAACCGTTTTCCTTGGCTCCTTTAATTGCTAAATCATAAAATTCGATAGCTTCTGTTTTGCAATTGAGGAGTTGATGCTTTTGGGCTTCAACTAAATGATATTTGTGCAAGTAATTCATGGGGCCATAATCGGCCCAGTCTTTGAGCTTGGCTTGATTTTCTTCCATTCGCTGCCATCGAGGCTCGGACTGCGACATCGATTCACCAGGAGTGGCCAGCACGTTCAGAGAATCATAGAAGTAGAAGATCGGTTCAACAATACTTCCCATCCCTCCAGCCAAATAGTGTCGCGTTTGAGCGGCATCGTGTTCTGCTTTAGCAAAGTCTTCCAACCAGTAATTCAATGTGAATCGATACAAGTAGAAGAAGGATAGTCGGTAAAAATCGACCTTGGCCTGGGCCAGGACTTGTTCTTCATAGGCATCCTGGCGTAAGGGAATTTCGTCCTCTGACTGACCCAAGAGAATTTGAGCCGCCTGCAAGTACGCCAACACACAGTTTGCTGCTGTGACTTGGTGGAGGTCGCACAACTGTTGGTAATAGGCGCGAATTTGCGGTTCGAGTTCAGCTAGCGGTTGACCGCACCAATAAGCATTGAAGCAGTACAACTGGGCGTCGTAGCCCATAAATTCTAGATTGCCCGTTTCCAATCCAGCTTGATAGCCATCGAGAAGAATGGGCAGCGATTCTTGCAGATGGGTCGTCCAATGACCAACATATCCCCCCATTAACAGGGCTGTTGCGGCTCGAATATTTTTGGCATCCGGTTCTAAGGCGAGTTGGTATCCTAATTGCCCAAACTGAGGCACCTTTGTCATGTCTCCCCACAGAATTCTCAGTTGGAAGGCGTAACCAGCGTAGCAATAAGGCGAAACAGGACTATTTCCAAATTGAATTGATAATTTGACCTGTAGAGCAACTATTAGGAAATAAAGCTTTGAGCCTGTCATGTAACAGACGGGTGTAAGACGAGCCGCATTTTGCATAATTGCTAACTGCTGGGCATCAGTCATGTTCGGCAGATGAATGAATGTCTCTATTGAGCGATCGCTAATTAAGGCATCGATTTCCTGCTTAAGCTGTCCAATATCTTCTAACGTTGGGCTGTCTGGCAAGTTCACTCCCAACATTTGGAAGACAGATTGACCGATCGCGATCGCCTCGACAAATTTATTGTGGGCGACCAATGCCTGGATTTTGACTTGATAAACTTGCACCTGTTCTAAAGGTGTTTTCGCACGATCGATCACTGCTTGAATCCACTGGTGCATCTGCTCAAAATCGCCTGCCAAGAAAGCCACCTCGGCAGCTAAGTCGTGCAGGCATAGGGTCATTTCGTAATGCCGTTCCCAAGCGTCTGTTCCCAGCAGTTGCAGCCCCACTGTGGCATATTCGCGGGCTGCTTGATAGGCAGTTGCCGATCTCGCTTTGCGGCAAGCAATCAGGTTGAGTTGGGCGAGTTGCTCCCTTTCGGGTTGTTCTACAACCAGTATGGTTCCGTAGTTCAACTGATTGACTAATTCAAAAATGCGTTCTTCTCTGGCTTCTGCTGAAATTTGTTGCAGCAGCAGTTGCCCGATTTGATAATGGGCGATCGCGCGTTCTTCTTCCGGAATCAAAGAATAAGCGGCTTGTTGGACGCGATCGTGCAAGAAGCGATAGACAACTGTTTGAGAAGTACCTCGATCGATATTTTCTTCTTCCCCTACATAAAATTTATAAATCTCACTCTGAGGTAAAACAAAACCTTCCTGTAAAGTTTTCCACAAAGCCGTTGCCGTTCCCGTCTCCGAGATTTCCGAAACAATTGCTAATGTTGTCAGATCGAACTGATTGCCAATGCAAGCGGCTAATTTTAAAACCTCCTGAGTTTCCACTGGCAATTTCTGTAACTGCTGCGCCATGAATTCAACTACATCATCCGTCAGTGCTGCTTCGGTTATTTTGCTAATACAGCACTCCCAATATCCTGCTTTAATATCAAAAACAATCAACTCATCTTGATGCAATGCCTTAAGAAACTGCGTCGCAAAAAATGGGTTTCCTTTTGTCTTCTTATACACCAAGTCAGTCAGCGGTTCTGCTAACTTAGGAGAACAAGTCAGCGTATCTGCTACTAATTGATTCAAACTGGTTCGAGCCAGAGGTGCTAGTGTAATGGTATTGACTATTGCCCCGATTTTTGTGACTTCATCTAAAGTCAACATTAAGGGATGGGCAGCGGAAACTTCATTGTCTCGATAGGCTCCAATTAGTAGCAGGTGACTGGACTGGGATTCACCTATAAGCAACTGCATCAACTTTAAAGATGCCGAATCGGCCCACTGCAAATCATCCAGAAACATCACTAAGGGATGTTCTTTTGTGGTATAAACAGAGATAAATTTTTGGAACAGCAAATTGAACCGATTTTGAGCAGCACTCCCTGACAATTCTGGGGCTGGGGGTTGTTGTCCGATAATCCGTTCTAGTTCGGGAATTACTTCGATAATGACTTGTCCGTTGTCACCAAGGGCTGCTAAAATTTTGGTTTTCCATGCTTGGAGTTGGAGATCGCTTTCACTGAGCAATTGTGTCATTAAATCGCGGAATGCTTGCACAAATGCCGAAAAGGGAATATTGCGATTGAACTGGTCAAATTTACCTTTAATGAAATAGCCATGCTGTCGGACAATGGGTTTTTGAACTTCATTAACCACCACGGTTTTTCCTATGCCGGAAAAGCCTGCAACCAGCATCATTTCGCTGTTGCCTTGTGCTACTCGTTCAAAGGCTTCTAAAAGTTGCTGTATTTCTCGTTCTCGACCGTAGAGTTTTTCGGGGATGAGGAAGCGATCGCATATATCCCGCGTTCCCAACTCAAATGTTTCAATCTTTCCAGTTTCTTGGCACTGCTGCAAACACCGTTCTAAGTCATACTTCAATCCCAAGGCACTTTGATAGCGTTTTTCGGCATTCTTTGCCATCAACTTCATCACCATATCCGAAACCACCTGCGGGATTTCTTTGCTGTTTATTGCAGGAGGTTGTTTGGCAATATGGCAGTGAACCAACTCCATCGGGTCGTCACATTCAAATGGCAGTTTTCCTGTCAGCAGTTCGTAAAATGTGGCTCCCAGAGAATAAAAGTCGGTGCGGTAGTCGATGCCTCGGTTCATTCTTCCGGTTTGTTCGGGAGAAATATAGGCGAGGGTTCCTTCTAAAACGTTGGGATTTTGAATTTCTTGAGTTTCTCTCGGCAGTAGGGAGGCGATGCTAAAGTCAATCAGTTTGACTTGTTTAGTTTCTGGATGTATGAGGACGTTAGCTGGCTTAATATCTTTGTGGATGACTCGATGCCGATAGAGTCCATGGAGAATGTCAGTTATTTGAATGCCAATTTCCAAGATTTCTGCCAGAGTCAGCGAGGCCTCTTGGGCGTAGTCTCGCAGAGAAATGCCGCCACAATCCTCCATTACTAGGGCATAGCTGTGGCCATAAAACTCCAAATTGTAGGGTTCAACGACTCCAGGCAGACGTAGGTTTTTGGCTATGGTGTATTGGTTGCGGAATTGCAGCAGTTCGCTGAAGCTGGGATAGTCTCGATTTAATAGTTTAATGACAACCGGAATCTGGTCTGTTTCTCGAATGGCTCGATAAACTAGGGTTCTGGAACCACAGTATAATTGCTCACCCAGATGATATCCTGAAACTCGCTTCGTCAAATCCACTGCTGCGCTCATCTGGATTACCCCATCTCAGACATTGACTATTGTAACTAATTATACACTTTTATTTGTTTAGTCTCAGGAAAATAGAACTGCGAAATCCCCAGGCGACAGACTCTACCGCTTTTATTTCTTTTTACTTTTGAAGAGAAAGATGTCGAGCTATCAAGATAGTCTTATCCTTTCATCGGCAATAAAATTGTAAACTCCGTCCCTTCTCTCAATACAGAATTTACCTCGATTGTACCGCCGTGTTTCTCAACTACAATCTGCCGTGCGATCGCCAATCCCAACCCCGTCCCTTGCCCTACTCCCTTGGTAGTAAATAACTCATCAAAAATATTTTCTCGCACTGCTTCACTCATGCCCGCACCGTTATCTTTAATGCAAATTATTGCTTGTTTATTGTCCCGAGAAATGTCGGTCTTAATGGTAATTTGATTGGCGATTTCTGCATAATGCCGTCCTTGATTTGATTCATCCAAAGCATCAATCGCATTACTTAACAAATTCATAAATACTTGATTCAACTGGCCGGCATAACACTCGACTTGTGGCAAATTTCCATATTCCCTAATCACTTTGATTTCTGGACGAGTATCGTTAGCCTTGAGGCGATGTTTCAGGATCATAATGGTGCTATCGATGCCATCGTGGATATTGCAAGCTACGGGATAGTTAGTATCGGCACGGGAGAAGGTTCGTAGACTGGTACTAATATCCCGAATCCGCTTCACGCCTTCCCGCATCGAACCTACTAATTTCGGTAAGTCTTCCCGGATGTAGTCAAGATCGATGTTCTCGATTTCCTCTTGAATATCTGGATCGAGTTGGGGATATTTTTCTTGATACAAATCGAGCAATCCAAACAAATCTTTGATGTAATCTAAGGCTGGGGTAATGTTGCCAGCCAGGAAGCCGACAGGGTTGTTGATTTCGTGAGCGACACCAGCTACTAAATTGCCCAAGGCGGACATTTTTTCACCTTGGATAAGTTGGATTTGAGCTTGTTGGAGTTCTCGTAGAGTCTTTTCTAGGGCTTCAGACTTTTGTTGACGTTCGGCTTCGATGCGTTTGAGATCGCTAATATCTCGCATCACAACTACCGCACCGACTTTTTTTCCCCAAGGATCGAAGATTGCTTGTCCGCTGGCTAACAAAGTTCTGATAGAACCATGCTTCGGCGCAATTACCATTTCTACATTTTCGACTATTTCTCCTTGCAAGGCGCGAAACAGTGGAATTTCCGTTGTTGATAGGGGTGTTTGACCATCAGCTTGATAGAGAGCGAAGTGTTCTGCCCATTGTTCGGGTGGTAATGATTCCACGGGTAAGCCATGAAACTCACGAGTTGCCTTGTTGAATAGGGTCAATTGGCCGCTAGAATTACAAACAACAATCCCATCTGTAATATTGTGAATGATGGCATTCAAGAATTCTCGTTCTTTGGCGAGAGATTCTTCCACCTGTTTTAATTGTTCTAGTGATGCTTGTAATGACTGGGATTTTTCCTGCTCTTGGGCATAAAGTCGGGTGTTTTCTAAAGAGATGGCAGCTTGAGCGCAAATAAGGTTTAGCACTTCAACCCTATCGGTCGTAAATGCCCCAACCGTCAGGTTATTTTCCAGGTAGAAAACTCCTATCAACTGCCCTTGATTAAGAATTGGAATACACAGAACACTTATCGGCTGGTGCTGTTCAATATAGCGATCGCCCGCAACCTGGGAACTTACCCTAGCATCGACTATTACCAAAGGTTTCAAACTACGCTTAACAGTGTTAACCAAACTAATCGCTACATCCTGACTAGATTCTAGAGGTATTGCTGGTAATAGCTTAGGTTCCTGTCCCTCTGCTACAAGAGCCGCTACCTGTAAATACTGTTCTTGTTTGAGCAATAAGACACACTTAGTTGCCCCAGCATTCGCGATCGCTATTTTTAAAATAGTAGTCAGGAGTTTATCTAGTTCAATTTCCCCAGAGATGGCTTGAGAGGCGCTGATCAGAGTAGGCAAATCTAGAAATTCAGAGTTGCTGCTAGAAGAGTGGGTATAAGTAATCGTTCCCCGGGCGATCGTTTCTTTAAAGGAACTAAAGGATTGAGCTTGCTGAAGGATAATACCGAGTAGACGAGGATAACTTTTTTCCAAATAGTCTATTTTGGCTTTAGCTCCCCATCGGGCATAACAATAATACGCTTCAATCATGTAGGCGCTCGCTACTTTTTCTTTGCCCCATTCCAAGTAGAATTTAGCTGCTAGTTCGTTGGCCAGTGCTTCTTCGTTGATGAATTGATTTTCTTGAGCTAGTTGGATGGCGCGATCGTACATTTCAAGGGCATCTGCTTTATTGCCCAAAACCCGCTGCCGTTCTGCTTCAACCAAATACCATTTATGCAGATGATTCATGGGAGCATTTTGCGCCCATTGGTGCAGAGTCGTTTGATGGGTTTCCACTAGGGCGAGAATGGAAGCTTGCTCGGTTTTTGGGTGTGTGGGGAAGAGCGCCAGGTGTGTCAAGGCTGCATAAAAATGGAAAATGGGAACAATAATTAATCCAGATACTGCCATCACACACTCTTTGGCTCGGGTAATGTAGTTTAGAGCAGCCGGATAATTACCAAAGGAATAAGCAAGCAGTAGTTTGTAGACGTAGACCAGGGCGATCGCACTGAATTCACGATCCTGATAGTGCTTAGGAATCATCACCGTTTCATCATAGGCTTCGCCGATTAAGCAATCCGACAGAGTACGAACTTCCCTCAAGTTCTGCAACATCTGCCGCTCCATATGCAAATAAGTCCGAGCAGAATATTGCTTCACCTGAGCTAACGTAGCACTGTAGACTGCAAGTTCCGGTTCCCAAGTATCCAGTTCTACCCCACCGAAAAAGTTGATGTAGCTGTAAGTAGCTATGTTGTAGCCAGCGTTGAGAAAATCGCCAGTTTCCATACCAGCCATAAAGCCCTCTTTCAGCGTTGGTAGCCCTGCCCTCATAGCATTTTGATGATGCTGAATAAATGCCCCGAACATATTATGAGTAATGCACTTAAATTCTCGTGCATTCACCCGATCGAGCAATGAGAGTGCCAATTTACCAAAGCTATAGCCCGTTTTTGCCTCTCCCAAAAAGGCACTTAATACAAGCCCGTGAATCGCATAGCCCACCGTCGATGCGGGTGCATTCCCAAATTCGAGTGATAAACTTACCATCGTGGAGCTCAGTAGGGGCACTAAGCCTGGAATTCCCTGGAGAATGGGTGCAAATAACATGGCCAATATTGGCATAGCTGCCTGAGTCTGAGGATCGCTCATCACAGGCAGATCGATTAGTTCCTCAATTTTTCTGCCGCTTAGTTGGCTTGCAAGGCTCTGTAGCGCTTTACCAATCAAGGCTTCGTCAGCTTCGGTGGGGAGTTCAACCCCCAATTGCCACAGTGCATCTCTTGCTACTGCAATGGCTTCTAACGTCTTGCTTTGTGCTGTCTGTGCGACGATTTGAATTTCGTAAATTTTGATTTTGTCTAAGATTGTCTGTGCATTCTGTAACACCTGTGCTGCCATCTCTTCCATGCCATCAAAGTCAGCATTCAAATAGGCGGCTTCAGCAGCAGCAACATAGAGATCCAGGGTTAATTGATACTGGCTTTCCCAGCAGTTGGCCCTCAGTAGCTCAACCCCCACTTGTAGATAAACTCTGGCTGCGGTGTAGGCGGTAGAATTTCTGGCTTTACAACCGGCTGCCAAGTTTAGTTTAGCTAAGGCTTCTCGTTCGGTCGGTTGGGTGATTAACTCAATTCCTCGATTCAAATGCCCGACAATATCAAACAGTTTTTCCTCTCGCTCCATCTCGGCGCAATTTTGCTGGAGTAACTGTCCTATTTTGAGATGAGTTGCTTTTTTCTGCGAATCAGGAATTAGCGAATATGCAGCTTGCTGGACGCGATCGTGTAAAAATCGATAAGTTGGATTAGCTGAAGCCTTGAAAACTTCATCACTATCCGATTCCGTAAAGAATTTATAGATTTTTGTCGTGGGAATCACCAAACCTTCCTGTAATGCTTTCCATAAAGCCGTAGCCGTCATTTCAGCAGATTTCTCACCGACAATTACTAACGTATTCAAATCAAACTGCGATCCTATACAAGCAGCTAAGGTGAGAAGATACTGAGTTCCTTTGGGCAGCTTCTGCAATTGCAACGCCATGAATTCAACGACATCATCAGTGATAGCTAAGGCTTTCACTTGGGCAATATCACACTGCCAATGCCGAATCTCCCAGTTAAAGCTAATTAGCTGCTCGTCATGTAAGGTCTTGAGAAACTGAGTTGCAAAGAAAGGATTACCCTGAGTTTTTTTATAGACTAATCTTGTCAAAGGTTCGGCAAGTAATGATTCGCAATTCAGCGTATCAGCCACCAACAAATTCATGTCGGGTTCGCTTAACGGTTTCAAAGTAATTGTATTCACTGTTGCCCCCGTTTTAACTATCTGATTCACTCTTAAGATAAATGGATGCACGGGCCAAATTTCATTATCTC
The DNA here is from genome assembly GCF_036705385.1 of Microcoleus sp. B3-A4. Taxonomy (NCBI): domain Bacteria; kingdom Bacillati; phylum Cyanobacteriota; class Cyanophyceae; order Oscillatoriales; family Microcoleaceae; genus Microcoleus; species Microcoleus sp. B3-A4. The sequence goes on from NZ_JAUBUI010000070.1 coordinate 27,402, forward strand.
GATAGGCCCCCAATACTAATAAATATCCTGTATCGATCATCAATAATTGTAGCAAATTCAGGGAGGCTGAATCCGCCCATTGCAAGTCATCCAAAAACATCACTAAAGGATGTTCTTTGCTCGTGAAAACTTGCACAAATTTCTGCATTAGCAGATTAAAGCGATTTTGGGCGGCACTTCCTGACAATTCTGTTGCAGGAGGTTGAGCGCCAATTATGCCTTCTAACTCAGGAATCACGTCCATCAAGACTTGTCCGTTGTCTCCCACTGCTGCTAAAATCTGGGTTTTCCATGTTTGCAGTTGGGTATCCGATTCTGATAGCAATTGACCCATTAAGTCCCGGAAGGCTTGCACAAAGGCACTGAAGGGAATGTTGCGTTGAAATTGATCGTATTTGCCTTTGATAAAATAACCGCGCTGACGGACAATGGGTTTATGAACTTCATTGACAACGGCGGTTTTCCCAATTCCAGAAAAACCTGCTACTAGCATCATTTCCGTTGCTCCCAGGCTGACTCGCTCAAAGGCAGCTAATAGTTGATCGACTTCTTTTTCTCTACCGTAGAGCTTTTCGGGGATAGTAAAGCGATCGCTAATATCTCGCTTTCCGAGTTCAAAAGATTTTATCTGGGCTGTTTTTTGTAATAGAACTAAACAAATCTCTAAATCGTGCTTGAGTCCTAACGCACTTTGATAGCGTTTTTCGGCATTTTTCGCCATCAGTTTACTGACAATTTCCGATAATATCGGGGGAATCTCAGGATTAATGTGATGGCTCGGTTTGGACTGTTTGGCGAGATGAAAATGCACCATTTTCATCGGATCATCCGAGATAAATGGCAACTTTCCTGTCAACAATTCATAAAAAGTCACACCCAGGGAATAAAAGTCACTACGATAGTCAATACCTCGATTCATCCGTCCTGTTTGTTCCGGGGAGAGATAGGCTAATGTTCCTTCTAAAATATTAGGATTTTGGATTTCTTGGGTTTCTCGTGGTAGCAGGGATGCAATACTAAAGTCAATCAGTTGAATTTGTTTGGTGTCTGGATTAATGAGAATATTAGCGGGTTTAATATCTTTGTGAATGACTCTGTTTTGGTAGAGATAGTGGATAATGTCTGTTAGTTGTATGGCGAATTGGAGAAATTCTGCTAAAGGTAAAACTTGAGAGAGTTGGGTTTCATTTGTTGTTGTTTTGAGATAATTAGGTAGGGAGACTCCGCCAAAGTCCTCCATTACTAGGGCATAGCTATTCTGGTATACTTCCAGCGTCAGGGGTTTGACGATGTGAGGGAAGTCGAGATTTTTGGCAATGGTATATTGGTTGCGAAACTCGACTAGCTCGTTGAAGGTGGGGTATTCGTTTCGCAGCAGTTTGAGGACGACTGGGTATTGATCACGGGTACGGATGCCTCGATAGACTAGGGTACGTGTACCTACATAAAGTTGCTCTGTAATCTCATAACCTGACAAATTTGCGATCGTATCCATAACTCGTTTATACAATAGTTAAATTAAAACCTTCTATTCTATTGTATTTTATTATTTGACAAAGATAGCGATCGCAAACTCTGCACCCTTGGTAGGGACAGAATTAACTGTAATTTTTTCCCGATGTTTATCAATTATTATTTGACCGAAATCAACTTGGTCACAAGTCCCCGCATTTATCTGTGTACCTTTGAAAAAAGCTCCGCATCCCGATTGCAAGTCCCGGACTCATCCGTGCGAGCAATCTCAAATCTCAAATTTCAAATCGCATGACGTGCGAGGGCTAATCCTAAATTAGTTCCTTTGCCTACTCCGCACTATTTGCGGTATGTTATGTATAGTATGGTTGCGTAAGTTGTGATGGTATCAGAAAACAATAATTTGTAATTTTTAACCGCAAATATACGCAGATACACCAGGAGATAAACTTGATACTATCTGCGTATATTTGCCTGCATCTGCGGTTTTATTATGCTTTATTCCCCGTAGTGGCCACCGACCACCTTACCCCGAAACACCACATAATTGTAGATGTTGTAAAAAAGCATAATCGGGATCAGAATGCCCATAAACACAATCATAAATACCAGGGCACTGGGCGAAGCTGCGGCTTGGTAAATCGTGATTTGGGCGGGAATAATGTAGGGGAAAACAATCAATCCCAAGCCGATAAAACTGAGCAAAAAAATCAGAATCGTCCAGACAAACGGCGTGCGTTCTTCTTTGTTTGCGAGACTTTTCAGCAGCAGTCCTACCAACAGCACTCCCAGCAAAGGAACCGCGGCAAAGACATAAACTAGCGGTTTCTCGAACAACCTGGCTCTAACACTTTCATAAAAAATCGGAGTGGCGATGGTAATTAAAATCGCTCCGATTAAAGTCGTCACCGTCGCAATTTTAGCCGTGCGATAGTGATTTGTTTGCAGTTCGCCCTCCGTTTTCATAATTAGATAGGTTGAACCGATCAAAACATAGCCTTGAATCAGCGTCACAGCAACCAAGAGAGATCGCCAATCCAGCCAGTCCCAAGTAGTACCAACAAAGTGACCGGCTTCGTCAACCGCAATGCCTCCGAGCACCGCACCCAAGGCAAATCCTTGAGCTAAAGCTGCTAAAAAACTGCCAGCACCAAAGGCATAATTCCAGAGTAATTTGCGATTAGAATGCTCGCGAAACTCAAAGGCTACAGCCCGAAATATCAAACCAAACAGCATCAGGCAAATCGGTATGTACAATGCCGTTAGAATCGTGCCGTAAGCAAGTGGAAATGCACCAAATAAAGCGCCTGCCATCAACACCAGCCACGTTTCGTTCGCGTCCCAAACGTTGCCCAAACTCGTCATTAAAATGCCCCTGCGTTCCTCGTCGTCAGAAGTCAGAGACAAGATTCCTACTCCTAAGTCAAAACCGTCTAACATGACGTAGAGCAATAGGAACAAAGCCAAAATTACAAACCAAACTTGCGGGAGAAAATGCTCCAAAGCTTGCATACAATCTCCTAGTGTTGTGCTTCTACGGGACGTTGCTCGGGAATCTGTCCCGCAGGTTGATTTTCGATTTCGGGTTGATTGTCTAAACCTGGCACAGGCAGACTTAAATTAGGGCCTTGGCGGATAATTCTGCTGCCAAAATGCAAGGCACAAACGAACAAAAAGCTGTAAACAACGGCAAAGAAACTCAGAGAAGTTAAAACATTGCTGGCGGGGATGTTTGACACCGCGTCAGCAGTGCGAATTTGCCCGTATAAAGCCCAAGGTTGTCTGCCGACACAGCGGACAATCCAACCCGATTCTACAGCAATATACCCCAGGGGAGCAGCTAATACCCAAGCGCGCATCAGCCAAGCTTGACTGCCGATATTTTCAGCAGCAAGTTTGCCTCGCATCCACTGAATTATACTGAACAGCATCAATCCTACAAAGAAGAATCCAATACCGGACATGATGCGGAAACAATAGTAGATTAAACCCACCATCCGGGGTCTATCTTCTGGCTTCCACTCCTTCAATCCGAGTACGGGTTCGGAGAGTTTTTGTTTGAATCCCAGAACGTATCCTAAGCCATTGGGCACGCTAATTTGCCAGTCATTCTTTTGGGCTTTTTCATTAGGCAAAGCTAGCAAAGTCCAATCTGCTGACTCTCCCGCTGTTGAGGTTTCCCACTTAGCTTCGATTGCTGCTAATTTAGCGGGTTGATAGTGATAAACTTGTTCGGCACTCAAATGTCCGATGTATATCTGCAAAGGTGCAACGGCGATTGCTGTCGCTATGGCAATTTTTAAAGACTTGGAAAAAAACGCTTGGTTGCGCTTATTGAGAATGTACCAAGCGCTAATTCCGCCAATGACAAACAGCGAAGTTTCTAACGTCGCAAAAAACATATGAAGAATGCTATTTAATGCGATCGGGTTCATAATTGCTTGAAAGTAATCGCTGACAATAAACTTGCCATTGACCATTTCTCCGCCCGCAGGAGTTTGCTGCCAAGAGTTAGCGACTAAAATCCAAACTGTGGATAGGTTAGCGCCGAAGGCTACCATGATTGTAGCGAAATAATGAACCATTGGGTGAACGCGCTCCCAACCAAACAGCATAATTCCTAAAAAGCCGGCTTCTAGCATAAATGCCATTGAAGCTTCAAATCCCAAAATGCTGCCAAAAAAGTCACCAACAGCTTCAGAAAAGGGTGCCCAATTCGTGCCAAATTGAAATTCCATTGGAATTCCTGAAGCTACTCCTATACCGAAGTTTAGAAGGTAGAGTTTAGACCAAAAACGAGCGTGATGGTAGTAGTCGGAATTGCGAGTTTTCAGCCACATTCCTTCAACAATTACCAGATAAATCCCCATTCCAGTAGTTAGAACTGGCCACAGCATATGGAATATGGCGGTTAGCGCAAATTGCATCCGGGATAGCGCCACGGTATTAGATAAGATATCCATCGTTATATTCTTGGGTCAGCTCAAGAGAGGTTAGGTTGCACAAATTCCATAATGGACACTGACAAGGTAACGCAGAAATTTGCTTAGTGCAGAATGCACCGACTTATCTTTATTAAAAATTAAGATTTTCTGTTTGAAGGAAGAAGGAAGAAGCAAAGCGCAATAAAATCAATAGTTTCACCAATTAAGCACGTCTTATGCCTGTTGGTAGTTGCTATAATAGTAATTTAACGGGAGCATCCCAGTTTTGCAGCCAGTATAAATACTCAAAGACTTAGCAGGCAAGTTGATGGCAGAATAGAAAGC
>NZ_JAUBUI010000205.1:0-1831 GCF_036705385.1 Microcoleus sp. B3-A4
TGGTCATTCTTTAACGTTATATGCTTGCATAGCAAGCATTCTAACGTATTTTCACCGTATTTTTTGTTTAAGTCCCGCTAACACCAGCCATCACCTCACAAGAAAATTACTACCGTCAACTAGGTTTACGAGGGAGAATTCTTAACCTACCGTTGATGGTAGCAGCAGTATTAACTTTGCTGTGGCGAGACGTAGCTGGAGTAACAGAACTCACAAGAATGCTGGCAAGAGAAGGTTTTTTATGGTGCCGACCTACGACAGTAACTCAACAAGCTATGTCTCAAAGGTTTCTAAATTTTCCCGCCACATTATTTGAGGCAGTCTTCAAAAAATTATTGCCAAGTTTAAGAACTACTTGGTATCAGAGAAACCAACGACCTCTACCAGAAAGCATTCAATTTACCTTGACCAGATTTTCGCGAATTTGGATAGTAGATAGCTCAACACTCGAAGCATTGTTTTGTAAACTCAAAAGCCTCGAAGATATACCCAAAGGGCAGTTGGCAGGAAAAATGGCAACAGTCATAGATTTAATGACCAGGCTTCCCATCGAGATTTGGTTTTTAGAAAATCCCCGAGCTTCTGATGTTAAGCTTGAAGAAAAAATCCGACAATTATTGCCAGCAACTACCTTACTATTATTGGATAGAGGATTTTATCATTTCAGCTTTTGGCTGAAATTAATTGAAGCAGATATTCACTTAATTACTCGTTTAAAAAAAGGAGCAGCGTAAGGATTCAGGTCATGTGAAAAGCAGTAAAACCTATACGGTGTAACCATTTGATTGAATAATCATCAAATATCCATTCTTATTAAGAAACCATGAAAGCTTTTATTTTCGTACCTATTGAGAATGAAGCTGTTGATTTAGCGAAGGCTTTAATTCTACAAGTCCTTCTGTGACTACGTTTCAGATACCTGAATCCTTACGGAGCAGCAATACAAATACAGCAAGTATTTACCAAAAGTTACGACCTGAGAGACAGTTTAGTACGTTTGGGTTCGGGAACAGCAAAAACTCCATTTATTACTTTACGTTTGATTGAAGTTCGTTCGGGTAAAACCTGGCATTCTTATTTGACAAGCGTACTTGAGCCTCAAGTGCTGCCACCCTACGTCGTGGCAGATTTATATCGCAGGCGTTGGAGAATTGAAGAAGCTTTCAATACCCTAAAAAGGCTGTTGGGATTAAGTTATTTGTGGACGGGTTCTCTCAACGGGATTCAGCTTCAAATTTGGGGAACTTGGATATTCTATGCAATCTTGGTGGATTTAGGTGATGCAGTTGCTGACCAACTCTCTTTACCAATAGATTCGATTTCATTAGAAATGATTTACCGGGGTCTTTACCATTTTTATGTAGCCCGCCAACAAGGTAAGGCAACTGACCCTCCAAAGTATTTTGCCGCCCCTGAAAATCGAGATTTAGGTATTGTTAAATCTCAACGAAAGCCTAATGTTAAGTTAATTGTTGCACCTTTCCCCGATCGACAGCGAGGCCAGAACCAATTTTTCTTTGAGACATCTTCTCAAACCCCCTTGACAACTGCCATACAAGCTTAACTTGTTACCAATGGGCTAACTCAGCCGGATTATTGTGTAAAGGTAATTCAGGATGCTCCAAAACTCGCTCGCAACTCGAATGCTTTTCCAGCAGTTAATTGTTTGCGTTCATCCAACAATTCATAGCCACTCGGAGTTTCAAAAAGCAGCCGAAATTTAGCCTTTCAAGGCTGTGCAGCTTCGGGACTGGCAGGGTAAGCTCATCTAATTTGGTATAAATTGTACTTGACAATGACTCAAATGAGTGATCTTAAGTCCAGTCGCGCT
>NZ_JAUBUI010000206.1:0-1823 GCF_036705385.1 Microcoleus sp. B3-A4
TGAGGCTATTTCTGCCCATTCTTGTGACTTGGCTCGGCCTGAGCTCATTCCCCTTTTTCAGACCTGAATCCTTACGTCCAAGCTTTATTAGAACTAGAAAGTTTTATTGCCAGTAATCCCGACGCAAGAGAACTAAAAAGAGCCGTAGCTGTCCGCATGCTAATGGAAGGTATCTGCCGAGGAACCATTCAAACTATTTTAGGAGTATCATCTCCCTTTATCAGCAAGTGGAAAATCAATTAGGCGTTGCAGGGAATAGAAGGATTGCGCTTAAAACATCAAGGTTCGCAGGGACAACTTAAGCCAGAAGAACGAGAGGAAATTATCCAATGGTTAACCAATCAAAACTACTGGGATTTATCCGCCCTAGAAAACTATATAGCCGAGCGGTATCAGATTGAGTTTCAATCTAAAACCAGCTACTATCAACTCTTTAAGTCAGCGGGAATTAGCTGGAAAAAGTCTCAAAAAAAGAACCCCAAACGGGATGAAGAACTGGTCAAAAAAAAGCATGAAGAAATTTGTAAAAATCTTGAACAACATCGGGAAGCTATAGAGTCGGGAACGCTGGTGGTGTATTTAATTGATGAGTGCCATCTCCTCTGGGGAGATGTCTGTGGTTATCTTTGGGGAAAGCGCAATGAGAGGATAGAAATACCGCTAGTGAATGAAAGAGAAAAACAAACTTATTATGGCGCAATAAATCTTTTAAGAAAACAGTTGGTTCTGCGAGAATATGCGCGTGCAAATTCCGAAAATACGGTCGCTTTCCTCAAGGATTTACAATCTTTAAATCCGGCAGCGCGACATTTGATTATTTGGGATGGAGCTAGCTATCACAGATATAAAGAGATGAAAGCTTATCTAGAAGAAATTAATCTAGGTAAGGATAAGGATGAATGGCCTTTAACTTGTATATTGTTTGCTCCCAATGCTCCGCCTGCAGAATCCCGTAGAAGATATTTGGCTAAATGCCAAGACTTGGTTGAGAAAATTTGGGAAGCGTCTGCGTTCTTTTTCCTTAGTTAAATGGTTCTTTAATTTTACCATACAGGAGCAAAGTTTTGACTTTCCCAAGCTACACAAATTTGGTAATTTTGAGCCAACATTCTCATGAAACTACTGCTCGCTCGAACTCTCAATCGATTTATGAATGATTTACGATCGCTATATGAAGGGCAAAATCAACTTCTGTTCTGGTATCTCCACAAGTCGGCTCAATAATTTGACCCGTGGCAACATCAAAGCTAGCAATTAAGCTTTGTGTGCCGTGACGAATGTACTCAAATTCCCGAATTGCGACTTTGCCTGGTCGCATTGACAAGTCTTTTTGTAAGCGCTCAGTCGCTTGAATACCGGTCATCTCATCAATGGATATTGTGCGTTCCCCCTGAAAATGACGCTCAATCGCACTCATGTATAAACCAGTAATATCTTCCACTTTTGCGTCAAATTCTGCGTCTTCAGGGGGGGGTTAACCAGTAGCGACAAGGCGTGGGGTTTAACTTCTGCTTCTTCTAGTAATCTTCCCACATGGCGGACAGATATGCTTTCAATAATGCCTTGTTTCATGATTTCATCTGCCAGTGTTCGCTTATGTCCAGTGACTTATTGGCCTGCCGTAATCGAATGGTGACGAACACAAAGAGTGCAAACAACTCGATTATTTGTTCCATACTAAATTTTACTGGTGCACCCACACGCTCTTGATCTTGTAATCTTTGCAAAATCGATAAGCTGTTGCAAATTTAAACTGTGATACAAGCATTACCCTTATTTTTGATTTTGCGACCCCATTTAATTATTAATTGCCCTTCATTTAA
>NZ_JAUBUI010000207.1:0-1805 GCF_036705385.1 Microcoleus sp. B3-A4
GCTAAATATAATCTTTTCAATTTTCCTAACTTGAAAAGATTTGATGCCTTTTCACAATTCATATAGGATTGCTATAGTTTAGATTGGATGCGACTGTGTTTTACTGTCATGCCATTTTTCTCCGCAATTTGCCCGTCCACCCATTCCATATCGTCGGGGGGATTAGCCATAAAGTCTTCTAGAGAAACATTTTCTGATAAAACGGCAGCCATTACCATAGCCATTTACTCCCTTTTGCAGAATTCACTCATATTGTAGCAATCAATTGGTAATGGATAATTGGGAATTGGGAATTGGGAATTGGGAATTGGGAATTGGGAATTGGAACTAACAAATAACCTATGCCCTATGCCCCATGCCCCATGCCCAATTTACTCAATATTAATTTGATTGGGAGGCTTAGGTGGATTCGGTTGCTCATCCTTCAAAGTTTTACGCCCAGAACTAGCATACTCCTTGTACATTTCCACAAACATCTTGGTTAACTGTTGCAAAGAAAGTTGTTCGCCATTAACTTGAGCTTTCATGTAAGCTTTAAGCACTTCAATGTAAGCCAAACCTAGAGCAAGCGTGAGAGTTGCTGCGGTTGCACCGGAGATAGCACCGCCGACAACTGTACCCGCACCAGGAATCATTTTAATTAAATTAGTAACAATACTTCTGCCGACAGCAGTAACCCCGCCAGCGCCGCTAATAGCAGACAGCATCGCCGAAATAAACCCCTTATCAAAGGGCATTCCAAAAATTACAGTAATATTAGCAATCATTGCTGTTTGCATCGTCATCAAAATCGGCGCATCAGCAAACGGTACAGGAGTCGCGCCGACAATGGCAGAGCCTGCAACATAAGCACTTAGATATTTAAATGCCATATCTGATTTGAGCGCAATATTAGCAATTTGTTCTTTAAGAAAAGCTTTTTTAGCTACTTCCGGCAGCAGTTGAAAAGTTGCATCTACCAACTTATCTAAACCGTGAGATTTTACTGTATAATCCTCATCTATTTCTTCCGGTTCAGCCATGACCGGGATAATTTGACTGACTGGTAAATTCATGTGTTCCAGTTGCTTGAAAAACTCGCCCGGCTTTTTAGATGTCGTCTGAGTCAGCACTAAAAGAACTGGTACATCTTTGACTTCCATTTCTTTTAGCCAGCTTTCCTCGACTGATTCTATTCTATTGGCGCTGTGATTGATGCAGTACCAGATGACGTGAATGTGTTCTTTTGGGTGCAGGAGTCTTTGGTCTTCAATCAGTTTAGCAACGTTTAATTGAATAACTTTAATTTGTTCGGCGTTGAGTTCGAGTCCGGGAGTATCGTAGACTGTAATTGGGCAATTGGGTTTTGTATATTGGCGAATGCCTTGAGTTATGGGGCGGCCGACTCCGGTTTCGGCTAAGCGTTGGCGAAAAACGGAATTTATTAGAGTACTTTTGCCGACGCCGGTTTTGCCGATGACTAAAACATTGCACTGTCCCACTTGGTCTTCTGCGTCTTTGAAGGCGTAATAACTTCTATTTAAAAGCTCGTCGAAGGAAAAGTCGTCTGACATGGTGGTTTGCTCCGATAAGGGTGGGATATTAATTAAATACCACCGAATAGAATTTCGATGCTATAGAAACGAAGTCCGTGAAGGCGGACTGGCGGAGTATTAAGAATATTGTAGCAATTTGATTTCAAAACTGGTGCAACGGGTAGAGGAGAGTTTTGTGTTCCGTGCTGCTAAATGGTAAGCGTTCAGGGGTATAAAGAAGACGAAAAACCACCCCCAAAATCAAAGAATAAAATTAGGCAGCAGTCAACA
>NZ_JAUBUI010000071.1:0-13475 GCF_036705385.1 Microcoleus sp. B3-A4
TGCTTTCTATTCTGCCATCAACTTGCCTGCTAAGTCTTTGAGTATTTATACTGGCTGCAAAACTGGGATGCTCCCGTGCCTTCCTTCGTAGGGATAGAACCTTTTGCTACTTCCCAATTACCCTGCAAACCCGTGGTTTCAAAGAGCTGTTCAGCCGCTACATCAACATCTTCACCTTCAAGAGACAGCTTTACTTCTACCATATATCAACCGAGTAACTATAAATACCAGTATACTATGCTTTTAGTTTATAATAAGCCTATGCCGAAGCTAGACATCATTCACTACGCTGTCAAAAACGCACTGATCAAAGACGGCTGGACGATTACTGACGATCCCTATGTAATTCAGTATCGCAGAACAACGCTGTACGCCGATCTCGGTGCGGAACAACCCATTGCTGCAGAACGGCCGGGACAGAAACTTGTAGTTGAAGTGAAAAGCTTTATCGGTGCCTCGAAAATCCAAGATTTAAAAGAAGCTCTCGGCCAGTATGACATTTATCGTTACCTTTTAGAAGAAACAGCACCCGATCGCAAACTTTACGTCGCAGTTAGTGCGATCGCATATAAAAGTTTCTTCACTCAAGATGTAATTCAATTAATTGTAAACAGACATCAACTTCCGCTAATTATCGTAAATATAGAAGTAGAGGAAATTGTGCAATGGATAAACTAATCGAGTATCCCCAATTAATCAAACGTATTTTGACCGAGTATGTAGAATTGTGCCGCCATCCTCAACCAGAAATCGAGACATTCTTGATTACCGACGAACAAAACGGTCATTACATCTGGATGAATCTTGGCTGGGAAAAGGGCGATCGCATTACCGGGATGACTGTTTACGTTCGGATTCGCGATCGCAAATTCTGGATTGAGGAAGACTGGACAGAAGATGGGATTGCAACTGATTTGGTGCGCGCAGGGGTTCCCAAGGAAGATATTGTGTTGGCATTTCACGAGCCTGGGATGCGGCAATACACCGATTTTGCAGTAGCTTCTTAGCACTTGATGGATGGGAAAATCAAAAAGCTTGATCGCACAGCTATTGATGGTTATTTATTGAACAATTTTTTTTTTGAAACATTAGTGTACTTACCACAATATTCTCCTCTACCTAAACAAGATTGAGCCAAGAAGAGTCTTGGTTAAAGAGTCGAACCCGCCAACAATTGGAACAGTTTGATTGTTTACGTTCTGGTAATTGAAGATGTCTTAGGTCAAGCGTCCTAACTGCCTTAGCCGCTGCTATACTTCCCATCCCCGCAGTAAAAATATTTTTCCCCAAACAAAAAGCGCCCCTATTACTAGGAGCGCTGTTTGTTTATCTCAAGCTAAAACTTAGCCATTGATAGAAGGAGCAACCAAAGCTACAGGAGTTGTTTCACCAGCAGCCAAGTCGAGAGGGAAGTTGTGAGCGTTGCGCTCGTGCATTACTTCCATACCCAAGTTAGCGCGGTTGATCACATCAGCCCAAGTATTGATGACACGACCTTGAGAGTCGATAATCGATTGGTTGAAGTTGAAACCGTTCAAGTTGAAAGCCATCGTGGAGATACCCAAAGCGGTAAACCAGATGCCGACTACTGGCCATGCACCTAACAAGAAGTGCAAGGAACGGCTGTTGTTGAATGAAGCGTATTGGAAAATCAAACGACCGAAGTAGCCGTGGGCTGCAACGATGTTGTAGGTTTCTTCTTCTTGACCGAATTTGTAACCGTAGTTTTGCGATTCGGTTTCGGTTGTTTCACGAACCAAGGAAGAAGTAACGAGAGAACCGTGCATGGCGGAGAACAAAGAACCACCGAAGACACCAGCAACTCCCAACATGTGGAACGGGTGCATCAGGATGTTGTGCTCGGCTTGGAACACGATCATGAAGTTGAATGTGCCGGAGATACCCAAGGGCATACCGTCAGAGAAAGAACCTTGTCCAATTGGGTAGATCAAGAATACTGCGGTTGCTGCTGCAACTGGTGCAGAGTAAGCGACGCAGATCCAAGGACGCATACCTAAGCGGTAAGACAATTCCCATTCACGACCCATGTAGCAAAATACACCGATCAGGAAGTGGAAAATTACCAATTGGTAAGGGCCGCCGTTGTACAACCACTCATCGAGGGAAGCTGCTTCCCAGATTGGGTAGAAGTGCAAGCCGATGGCGTTGGATGAAGGAACAACTGCACCTGTGATGATGTTGTTACCGTACATCAAGGAACCTGCTACTGGTTCGCGGATGCCGTCGATGTCCACTGGAGGAGCAGCGATGAAGGCGATGATGTAGCAGATGGTGGCGCTGAGCAAGGTAGGAATCATCAAGACGCCGAACCAACCTACATAAATGCGGTTGTCTGTGCTTGTGACCCACTCGCAGAAGCGTTCCCAGACATTGGCGCTTTCGCGCTGTTGTAAGGTTGTTGTCATGGTTTTATGATTGCTGTATTTGGTTGTCAATGTTCGGATGATGTTTATATTATTAACGGTGTTGTTAAGGTTTGTAAAGGGGTTGAGCGACAGTTAAACTGATGACTGCGATTAGGAAAGCTGATGAGAGGAGAGACAGGGGTGATCGCCCCCGCGCGAAAATAGAAGACAGCGTGCTCTTCGGCGCACCTCAAGCCTAACGAACGGGAGCTATCGGAGGTGGAGAAGGTAGAGGAACAGGAGCCAGGACAGGTGGAGAGACTGGCCTGCGAGCAGGTGGAGAAATCCTGAACTGCTGGAGTTGCTGCGGGGTGAGCGATCGCAAAATTCTCAGTCCGAGAGTGTCTCGGGAGATGCTTAAAGCGTAGGATGGCTCCAAATACGGGCGGAAATTTGATTTGTTGTTCAAATAGCTTTCCATGAAAGCTAGGCTGAGTCCGCTGAGGTAGCGACGGGCTAAAACTGGTTCCGGCCCGATGACCTGTGGTGGTGGCAGAAAGAGGCTTTGAGGGGAATCCTCGATTGTTGAGAAGTGAGTCCCGTTGTTCATGAGTACGAGATATTTGTTGGGCGATGTCAGCCAAGTGAACGGTTGAATTTGTTCGAGCAAAGCGGGGGCGACGGTATCGGCGCTGCCTGCGATTAGCATGACTGGGATTTGGATTTTGCTGAGGTTTGTTTCTCCGAGAATGCTGCTAACGATCGGGTTGATGGCGATCACAGCTTTGATGCGCGGGTCGTCGAAATTATACTGGTTGCGCTCTAGGCCGCGGGCGCGGCACTGCAACAGCAGGGAGAGGTTCCAACTATCGTTTTCGAGTCCGCAATCTTTGTCTAGCTGTGCAAAATTAATCCCCGCCCCGGCTAATGCTAAAGCCGTATAGCCACCGAAAGACTGGCCGATGACGCCGACTCGCTGCAAGTCGAGCTGCCCTTGGTAGGTCGGATCGGTTGTAGAAAGTTGGGTTAAATAATCGAGCAGGTCTTTGATGTCGAGGGGGCGGTTGATAAATTCTGCTGGCTCTGCTACTTCATTGGCTCTGCCTGTTACTAAGTTTTGGATTTGTTGGGCGTTGCTACCGGGGTGTTCGGGGACGGCGACGGCAAAGCCGTAGGAGGCTAGGTGTTTGGCTAAATACTCGAAGGAAAGGCGATCGGAACCTAAACCGTGGGAAATTACTACTACTGGGGCCGGTTGCGGGCTGCCCTGCGGCAGGTAAATGTCCATATCAAACGTGCGAGGGCGATTTGGACTCGTCACAGTTACCGATGATTTTTTCCAAGTATAGGGGCCCGGTAGCTGGGGCTGCAGCATTTCGGCGGGCGGTATGGCGGGTTCTAAAGCTGCTTGTGCTTCGGACAATTGAGCGACTCCGGCGATCGTCTGATTGGAACGGTTGATCAGCGATGTCAGCTCGTCGGCTATACCCAAGCCGCGGGCGATGTCAATCCTGATGCCATAAGTGGGGAATTTCCGCAGCACGTTGAGTATTGTCAGGCCTTCTGGATCTGAGGCTGCTAAAATCAAGGCGGCTCGGATGGCATAAAATCCGGGCTGCCGAGCTTTGGTTTGAATTACTCGGCCCAAGCGTTTCAGCAGCACTTCTCCTTGAGGCGTGTAGAGAAATTGGGCGATCGTCACCTGGCTGATTTCAGCTTTCGCTTGCAGGGCGCTGCGAATGTCAGCTAGCTGAGATTCTTTGATGTACTGAGCGAAGCCGTCCAAGTTCGAGTCTATTTTGCCTTCTTGGGCGAAGAGAGCCAGGGATTCGATGGGAACTGATTCTTCTAGCGGCCCGTAAGTTACGTAAATTCGCTCGGCACCCATTGCCGGTGCGGCAGTGCAAACAGCAGTGAATGCAAACAATCCTAGGTATTTTGGGGCGATCGACCGCCGAGCGCGAAGGGCAGCAGTGGAGAGGCTCGAAAACAGACAGTTCATAACTTTCACACCTAGGACTTCTAATAATTAGTCGGTGAAACGAGGTAAATTGTTTCGTCAATATTTAATGCCGAAAAATCGATCGGTTGCTTCGGTTGCTTCGGAAATTAGGTTATCGTGGGAAGCATAGCCTAAAAGTAATTTTCTGATTTGACAAGGCTAGCTGAAATTTAAAATTCCACGCCGAGGGGTCAAACCTACTGGAATGCCCATTGATTATTTTTCAGCTATCCAAGATATTTTTGATCTAGTTTGTAACTACAGCCTGAGTGAGAGAATTTATGATGTTCAATGCAACTGCTATCCTGATTGACGCTTTTGTGCAAGAGTTGCAGGCCGGCTACCGTCGCACCTACGGCAAGTACAAGCCTGACTACCCTGAAATTATCGCCTGGGCAGGGACTATGGCTCTGGAAAATATCGCCAACTGCGATGCTCTGTACCACAATGTAGAACACACAATGCTCGTGGCTTTGGTGGGACAAGAGATTCTCCGGGGCAAGCATATTCGCGAAGGGGGAGTGTCGCCGGAAGATTGGCTGCACTACCTGATCTCGCTGCTGTGCCACGATATCGGCTACGTCAAAGGTGTTTGCCGCCAAGACCAAGAAGCTGTGGGACTCTACGCTACGGGTATTGACGGGGGCATGGTTTCTGTACCGATCGGGGCAACTTCTGCCAGTTTAACTCCTTATCATGTCGATCGAGGAAAACTCGTAATTGACGAACGCTTCGGCGGCCACACATTAATTGATGCCGAACAAATCAAGCGCAATATTGAATTGACGCGCTTTCCAGTTCCTGCCAGCGAAACTCATCAAGACAGAAATAATTATTCGGGACTCGCTAGAGCCGCCGATTTGATCGGTCAGTTGAGCGACCCAAATTACCTGCGAAAAATAAGTGCCCTGTTCTACGAATTTGAGGAAGTCGGCACTAATAAAATCTTGGGCTACAAGTCTCCGGGAGATTTGAGGCAAAATTACGCAAAGTTTTATTGGAATGGAGTTTTTCCCTACATTCCCGCAGCTTTGAACTACTTGGAATTGACCCAGGGAGGCAAACAAATTATTGCCAACCTCTACGCCAATGTATTTCAGGTAGAACACGCTGAACCGCTCGCTTTCACCAAGCCAAACGCTCAAGAATTCACCAAGTCCCGCGCCAATAGTAACTTGAACGGCGAAAAAGATGGTGAGAATCTTCAACCTTCCATGTCTGGGGAAAACAATAAATTTAGGGATTTTCCCGACTTGAATTTGTAAGGATTTATGCGCCGAATTCTGCAGCTATAAAGGCGAGTCAGTCGATTTGAGATTTTAAACTTCGGCGTGAGACGTTCGGCGCAACGTTCGGCGTTCACTCAGTCGAAGGATTTGAAATTTACTCCAGAGATGACTGTGGGAGGTTGAAGAAGAGTCAAAAATTTTGGCCGACTGGCAACTCCTGTCGGAAATTAACTATCCGTTTTTGGGCAGGGTGACAATTAGGATAAGTTTTGATTTTCTAGTTGCTAGCTCTTGGTTTTTAGCTCAAATGGACATCGATCATCTAAAATCGGTCTGGCAGCAAAAACGTTGCTCGCTCCTTTTTTTTGAGCTAAAATGGAGAGTTATAATCAAAAATCTAACATCGAAAATCGAAAACCTTAAATCGATATGGCAACTGAGATTCAGCAGCAAATTCAACAGTTGAGGCACCAGTTACAGGAAGCTAGCTATGCTTATTATGTTCTCGATGCGCCGATCATGCCAGATGAGGTGTACGATCGACTTTATCGCCAGTTGCAAGAATTAGAATCAGATTATCCTGAATTAATTACTGCAGAAAGTCCGACTCAGCGGGTGGGAGAACAGCCGGCTACTCAATTTTTTAGCGTCAAACACAATATTCCTCTCTACAGTTTGGAAAATGCTTTTAATTTTGAAGAATTTGCTAAATGGCAGGAACGCTGGCAAAGGGTAGCACCTCCCCTAACCCCCGGTCAACAAGGAAATGCACCCCCCCTAACCCCCCCTTATCAAGGGGGGGGACAAGAGGGAATAACATCTTCCATTAACAATCAGCAAAATAGGGAAATTACTCCCCCCCTTAGCAAGGGGGGGTTGGGGGGAGTTTCCTATGTTTGCGAGTTAAAAATTGACGGTTCTGCTTTAGCGTTAACCTATGAAAATGGGGTTTTAGTTCGCGGTGCGACGCGGGGGGACGGCATTGCCGGAGAGGAAATTACTCAAAATGTCAAAACTATTCGATCGATTCCTTTAAAGCTCAATTTAGATAATCCGCCGCCTGTTGTGGAAGTGCGGGGAGAAGCTTTTTTGTCTTTAGCTGTGTTTGAGGAAATTAATCGGGAACGGGAAAAAGCAGGGGAACAATTGTTTGCTAATCCTCGCAATGCTGCGGCGGGTACCCTGCGGCAGTTGGATTCTAAAATTGTGGATAAGCGCAGGTTGGATTTCTTTGCTTATACTCTGCATTTAGATCGGGGTAACGAGGGAAACACGCAGTGGGATTCGTTGGAATTGTTGCGACGAATGGGCTTTAAGGTGAATCCCTATCGCAAAATTTTCTCTTCTTTGGATGAGGTTCGCGAGTATTACGAATATTGGGATACTGAGCGACGGAATTTGCCTTACATGACGGATGGGGTTGTTGTTAAGATTAATTCGGTTTGGCTGCAAAAACAATTGGGTTTTACTCAGAGGTTTCCGCGTTGGGCGATCGCCCTGAAGTATCCCGCTGCCGAAGTGCCTACAATAGTAGAAGCTGTCACCGTGCAAGTAGGGAGAACCGGGGCTCTGACTCCTGTAGCGGAACTCAAACCGGTGCAGTTGGCGGGGACGACGGTTTCGCGGGCTTCTCTCCACAACAGCGATCGACTTTCCGACCTAAATCTCCATATTGGCGATACTGTGATTGTCAGAAAAGCTGGGGAAATTATACCAGAAGTTGTGCGAGTTTTGCCGGAACTTCGCCCCCAAAATGCTCAACTTTTCCAAATTCCTAGTTGCTGTCCCGAATGCGAACAGCCTGTGGTTCGCGAAAAGGGGGAGGCCGTTACTCGCTGCATCAATACATCTTGTCCAGCAATTTTGAGGGGTTCGCTGATTCATTTTTGCAGCCGGGATGCTCTGGATATTAACGGTGTTGGCGAGAAGTTGGTGCAGCAAATGGTTGATAGCAATCTGGTGCATTCTGCGGCGGATTTGTACGATTTGACCGCGGAAAGATTGATGAGTTTGGAACGCATGGGTAAGAAGTTAGCAGAAAAGTTGGTAAGTGCGATCGCCCAATCGAAAAATCAACCTTATTCGCGCGTACTTTACGGCTTGGGCATCCGCCACGTCGGCAGCGTGAATGCTCAATTACTGGCAGAAAGGTTTGCAAATGTAGAAGAGTTAGCAGGGGTATCGGCGGCATCGATTGAGGGCGTTTACGGCATCGGGCCGGAAATTGCTCAAGCTGTTTATCAGTGGTTTCGAGTGCCGGCCAATCAAAGTTTAATTGCACGGTTGAAAACTGCTGGCTTGCAATTGGAGTCAGAAGTGAAAAATCCCACTTTAGCCAGCACAAATTTACACCTTGCAGGCAAAAGCTTTGTGCTTACCGGAACTTTGCCCACTTTGAAACGAGATGAAGCTAAAGATTTGATTCAGAAAGCAGGAGGTAAAGTGACAAGTTCTGTAAGTGCTAAAACTGATTATGTGGTTGTGGGAGAAGATGCGGGTTCTAAGTTAGAAAAGGCTCAATCTTTGGGGATAGAACTACTGTCGGAAGCTGAGTTATTAGAACTGCTATCGAAACCCTAAATGATTGGTGAAAGTCAATATATCTCTCTTTTTTCTTTCTCTGCGCCCTCTGCGATCTCTGCGGTTTGTAAAAAAGCTGATTCACTTGAGCCGTTTTCCGAGAACATCACCAACTATTCTATTGCGCCAAATGGAAAATAGTCGATCGCGAATTGGGCAATACCTCAAAAGGCATAGAAAGCGCGTTAGCGAAGCCCTCGAAGAGGATCGCACTTGGTGAATATACATACTTCCCCGGCGGTGCTGCCCGAATCGGTTGTCGGTACAGGCTAGTTTTGCTAAAATTTGATAAAGTTTGCAATAGCAATGGCAACTGCGAGCTTAGCCAAATCCCAGCAATCATAGGAGATACATTATGTCTGAAATTCCAGCAGAACAAACACAAACCAACTTGACAACTCCAGAAATAACTACCGAAAGCTCAATTTCTGGGCTGGAAAACGTGAAAAACAGTTTGGGAAACGTCCTAAATAGTTGGAAATTGAAAGTAGGATTAGCAGTTGCTGTACTGTTGGCAGTGTCGCTATTTGCATTCTACTGGCAGCATATCGTTGCAGTCGTAGGTATGAAGAGTTGGTCGGCGCGATCGGGAGCTAACCCGATCGAATGTATGGTAAGAGATACTAATAACGACCAGTATGTCAGTTGCAGCGCCCTCTTGGATCAGCAGATTGTCCCTCTTGAGTGCAGTTCGAGTTTGTTCAATATCGGCTGTCGAGTCAATTACGGAACTGCGGCAGCAAATCCGAGACAAATCAACCCTAGATAGACCATCTGCGGGTTAGAGATGATTGTTGAACGAACAGATTTGCTACTTAAAATATGGGACTTACAAAAAAACTCTCACCGTGAAAATACTCCAGCAATAAAGAGCAGAAAACTCTTGTTTTTCTTGTTGTAAAATAGCAGGTAAGTAGACTTACCTGCTATTGCCATTAGGTAATCTTTGATAGATGATGTGCGGCAGTATATTGGCGATCCGAAGGTTTTTGATGATATTACTTTGGTGGTGAGGAAACAGAAATAGAGTTCCAAACCCCCTGGATAGATCGGCGGTTGAAATTGGGGCAGCCACGGGGGAACCGCCCCAACCACCCCAAGCGGGCATTGCTCCTAATGTAGAAACTTTCGTCCCTCAGAAGCGGAGACTGAAAAATAAAGATGGCAGCTTACCAAGGGCTTCCGATCATGGTGAAACTACTCCAGTAGTAAGGATGAGAAAAGTTTTGGTTTGTTTGTTGTAAATTAGCAGGTAGATTTAACTTGCCACCTGTTGTTACTAGCTGTCCGTTTTCCAGCCGCAATTTACCGGACATTATTGCTTGTTGAGCCAGTTGCAAAGCTTCTGCCTTAGTTGTGGTTCCTCGCAACTGGTGGTAAAATTCGCTCATCAGCCCCAAAGTGCCTCCATCGTCAACATACCACAAACTCCCTAAAGCAGATTTGGCGCCGGATTTTACTGCTAAACCTCCAAAACCTAACTCTGCTTCCCGATCGCCCAAAGCAGTTCTACAAGAACTCAATACTAACAAGTCTACCTGCGGCTTGCGCCAATTTAAACTCTCCATGTCATTGAGTCGCAATTGGGAATTCCACAGTTGAATGTAAGAATTGCTCGGTTTTCCCGGTTGGAAGTCAGCATGGGTTGCTAAGTGAACGATCCGAAATCCTCCCTTGGTGTGTTGCGAGTTGAGATTGTCTAAAGTGAAAGTCGAATTCAGGAAAGATGCGCCGTGCCACTGAGCAGAAATTGCCTGTAATTCGATCGGCACGTTGGGCAAGGGATTTTTGTCAACAAATTCAGACCGTCCCATTGCTAGGACTGTGGCGTCTATAACTGCTCTATAATTGCTATTAGTCAAGCTGAAACTCGGAATTAGGCTGAAACTGTATTTTTGAATCAAGAAGCCTTGACCGTCGTGCAAAGCGGCAAAGGGCAGGCTCCGCAATCCCGGATCTACTGACAGCAATAAAGTCTGAATTCCTAAGTTTTGTAAGTCTTTTTCTAGGGGTGCGATCGCCCATTTATACAGTTGCTGGGCCGAGGGTAGATAACTGGTACTACCGCGTTTTCTGGCAGCGGTTATTTCATCGCGCAACTCCTGGACGACGGGTTCAAGAGCTGTTCTGTTGGCTTCGGGGACGCTGTAGTGAATCGGCAACCCTACGGGAGGAACTAAAATTAGTTCCAGTCGGTCTACTCGCGAGATTATGTAGATAATACAGGAACGTTTGCCGGTTTGCTGTTCGATCTTTCTTAAAGTTTCTTGGAATTGCGCCCTCATCACTTTTTGGCCTGGAAGGTTGGCTTTTACTCCCAGATATTCTCCAAATTCTTGATTCCTAATTTGTTCTATTCCCAAAACTATTTTGTCTATGTCGTTGCCTTCAAAAAGTCGATCGGGAGGCGGAACATATCCCAGCACTAAACCCTTAGGGTTGGCTGGTGGCGGTGTGTCCCTGGGGGGAACTGCTGGCGGTTGGTCGGGGGGTAACTGACTGGTGATACTTGAATCCAGTCTTAAAATTTGACCCGCAGCAGGGCCGGGAGTGTCTAGCGCTGGAATTCGGCGGCGATTTAGAAAGTCTTCTGGATCGGGGGTTGAGGCGATAGGTGCGGGTGTGGGGGATGCTGGTGTGGCGATGGGTGCGGGTGTAGGAGTTGGAATTGGACTCGGAGTTGGAATGGTGATCGGAGTTAGAATTTCGATCGGAGTTGGAATGGCGATCGGAGTTGGAATCACAACCGGAGTTGGAATTTCGATCGGAGTTGGAATCACAACCGGAGTTGGAATTTCGATCGGAGTTGGAATCACAATCGGAGTTGGAATGGCGATCGGAGTTGGAATCACAACCGGAGTTGGAGTTGGACTCGGAGTTGTTGACGGAGTTGGAATTGGATCGATCGCGTCATCAGTCACAAACGCAATATTACCAACACTACTAGAACGCGGAAACGACTGCGATGTAATGGTAGATTGTCCCGTTGTAATTGCACCCGCCGTACCGTTGCTAGCAGCATCCCCCACCACAAACGGTTGAATCGGATTCCCTCCATCTCCCCCAGCGTGCACAATTGTAATTTTGCCACCACCGGCGCCGCCAGCAGTAGAAATGCTAGCAAATCCCGTCGGCGACAGTGGGGTGGAAAAAGTACCCGTAGCGCGGAAAAAATTGCCTGTGATTGCTGTCACCTCGCCACCGGTGCCGCCTGTACCGCCTTGGGCATTGATCCACTCTACTTGAATATCGCCGATCGGATCTAAGAACACATTGCCCGCATTTCCGACTATACCGCTCGAGTTAATTTGTCCGGCCGTAATTGAAGTTATCGCCTTAACAGTTATGTTACCGCCACTGTTTGCCGATGTATTCAAATTGCCTGCGGTGAAATTGTTACCGCTTGTAAATAGAATTTCTCCGCCATTAGTAGTAATATTTTTAACGCTTATATCGCCTTTGGCAGTAATATCGACTTTGGCGGCGGTGACATCTCCCGACAAGTTGACTTTTTCCGTGTTTAGTGCTGTAAATTGTTGCGCGTTAATTGTCGAGTTTCCTGTCACATTGCCAGCATTGTCGATCGCAAGATTTCCTAACAGGCTGGTGGCCCCCACCGCACCGTTGAAAGTGATGCTGCCGCTACCGGAGGCTAGAGTTAAGTTGCGGGCCGCATCAATACTGTCGATCGCACCTCCAAAGGCAATATTCCCTCCGGCGGTACTTAATATCGCATCTTTCGTCAACCCGAGAGTGCCGTCTATATTGATATTGCCGTTATTTGTGGTAACATTACCACCCAACTTAGTGCTAGCAGTAATATTAAAACCTGAATTGCTGGCAATATTACCAGTAAATTCTGCATTGGTTGCCGTAACATTCAACACAGAAAGCGGTGTTGTGCCTCCGATATTTCCTTGCACCAGCACATTGCCATTAGCTGCATCTAAGCTTAACGAACGATTGCCGTCGATCGCACCAACTATGTTAATATCTCCGCCGTCGGTACTGAGATTGATATCGTTGCCGAGTTTGACATTGCCGTTAAGGGCGATCGCATTTTTATTGGTGTTGATGCCAGAATTCAAATTGATTGTGGCAGCGTTGAGAGTAATGCTGGTGTTGTCATTGCCCGTTAGAGTGCCATCAAGTGCGATCGTACCAGTTCCCGTTTGAATACTTACGGGGTCTAAAAATGTGAGATTATTGGGAATACTAATATTGCCGCTGCCATCCGATCGCCCGATCGCGATCGACTTAAATCCATTTTGAATCAAATCAATTTCCGCTGCCGTCAAATCTAAAGCGGGAGTATTGTTGTCACTACCGCCGATCGCAATATTTTGTCCTGCCTTTGCCGGTTGCAGAGTTAGCGCGCCAGTACCAGAAACCTTACCTAAAAAATTAATTTCACTTGCTGTCAAAGTCAGCGGGTTAGTTTTTGCTGCTAAAGTCGAACCGAAAGCAATAGTTGCATCTCCGAGTGTAAAACTTACAGAATTTTTTAAGGTCACAGGCCCACTAAAACTAATGTTATCATTAGTGGTAGCCATATTTCCGCTCAGCGCCACAGTTCCTGCACCTTTTTGATTAAATGCACCATCTAAATTCAGATTTTGATCGATATTGAGATTCCCCGTGTTGGTAATTGTGAGTGTGCCGTCATTCGTGGTTGTGACAATTCCTTTGAGATTAACATTGTCAGCAACCAGATCGAGATTGCCAGGTACGTCAACAGTCTTGTTGAAAGTAATTTCCTTCCCTGTGAGAATCTGATTGTTGGCAATCTTGACAGCATTTCCATAGGTTTGGCTGCCGGTTGTCGTCACATTGCCACCTAAAGATGTCTTGCTGTTGGCAGTTAAACTTGTGAGAGGAGTTGTCTTACCAACTGCACCGTTGAAAGTAATATTACCGCTATCGGCATTCACCGTCAAATCACTGCTACCGTCAACAGTATTTTTGAAAGTAACATCGCTACCTGTGAGAGTCGGATTCTTGACAATCGTGACAGAATCGTTATAGGTTTGAGTGCCGGTTGTAGTGACATTGGCGCCTAAAGATGTCTTGCTGTTGGCAGTTAAACTTGTGAGAGGAGTTGTCTTACCAACTTCACCAGTGAATGTAATATTGCCACTACTGGCTTTCACCGTCACATCGCCGCTACCGTCAACAGTATTTTTGAACGTAACGTCGCTACCTGACAGAATCGGATTCTTGGCAATCGTGACAGAATCGTTATAGGTTTGAGTGCCGGTTGTAGTGACATTGGCGCCTAAAGATGTCTTGCTGTTGGCA
>NZ_JAUBUI010000071.1:13575-31308 GCF_036705385.1 Microcoleus sp. B3-A4
GTTAAACTTGTGAGAGGAGTTGTCTTACCAACTTCACCAGTGAATGTAATATTGCCACTACTCGCCTTCACCGTCAAATCACTGTTACCGTCAACAGTATTTTTGAAAGTAACGTCGCTACCTGCAAGACTCAATTTATTGGCAATCGTGACAGCATCGTTATAAGTTTGAGTGCCGGTGGTCGTGACTGGGCTTCTCACTTGAGTTGTGCCGCCAACATCTGTAGTCAAACTCGCAGCATTGACTGTTTTATTAAATGCAGTTGTACCTGTAGAGTTAACTTTTAAATTTCCGAGATCCTTTGAACTCCCAACTGCACCGCTGAATGTAATATCACCAGTACCTGCATTCACAGTCAAATCGCTGCCGCTGTTACTGGCGTCAACAGTATTATTGAAAGTAATACCTTTGCCTGAAAGAGTCGGATTATTGGCAATCGTGACAGCATCTCCGTAGGTTTGACTGCCGGTTGTTGTGATATTTGCCTGAACTTGAGTTGTACCTCCCGAGTTAACTTTAAGATTGCCGATCGCACTTTCGGCCCCAACGGCACCGACAAATGTCACATCACCAGCACCTCCATTCACAGTGAAATCGCTGCCGCTGTTACTGAGGTTAACAGTATTGTTGAAAGTAATACCGTTGCCTGTGAGAATCGGATCTTTGTTGGCAATCGTGACAGCACCTCCATAGGTTTGAGTGCCGGTTGTCTTGACATCGCCATTGAGTGTAGTTGTGCCGCCATCTGTAGTCAAACTTGCTGCGTTGACTGTTTTGTTGAATGCAGTTGTACCGGCAGAATTAACTTTAAGATTGCCGATCGCACTTTCCGCCCCAACTGCATCGCTGAATGTAATATTGCCACTACTGGCTTTCACAGCCAAATCGCCACTACCGTCAACTGTTTTGTTGAAAGTAACATCGCTACCTAAAAGAGTAGATTTGTTGGCAAGAGTGACAGCACCTCCATAGGTTTGAGGGCCGGTTGTCTTGACATCGCCATTGAGTGTAGTTGTGCCGCCATCTGTAGTCAAACTTGCTGCGTTGACTGTTTTGTTGAATGCAGTTGTACCGGCAGAATTAACTTTAAGATTGCCGATCGCACTTTCCGCCTCAACTGCACCGCTGAATGTAATATTGCCACTACTGGATTTCACCGTCAAATCGCCGCTACCGTCAACAGTATTTTTGAAAGTAACGTCGCTACCTGACAGAATCGGATTATTGGCAATCGTGACAGCATCTCCATAGGTTTGAGTGCCGGTAGTTGTCACCTTGTCATTAATTTGAGTTGTGCCGCCCGCAGCCTCTGCAGTCAAAGTCACTGCACTAACTGCTTTACTAAATACGGTTGTTCCTGTAGATTTAGTTTGCAAATCTACGATCGGGTTGTTGATAGTGCCGATCGTACTCTGGAATGTAATATCACCTGTACCCCCATCCACAGTCAAGCTGCTGCCGATGTTATTCAGGGGGTCAACAGTATTTTTGAAAGTAATGCCTTTGCCTGTGAGAATCGGATTATTGGCAATCGTGACAGCATCGTTATAAGTTTGAGCGCCCGTTGTCGTGACATTGGCGCCTAAAGATACCTTGCTGTTGGCAGTTAAACTTGTGAGAGGAGTTGTGTTACCAACTTTACCAGTGAATGTAATATTGCCACTACTGGCCTTCACAGTCAAATCGCCGCTACCGTCAACAGTATTTTTGAAAGTAATGCCTTTGCCTGCAAGAGTCGATTTATTGGCAATCGTGACAGCATCGTTATAAGTTTGAGCGCCCGTTGTCGTGACATTGCCCTTGAGTGTAGTTGTGCCGCCAACATCTGTAGTCAAACTCGCGGCGTTGACTGTTTGATTAAAAGTCGTTGTACCAGAACTATTGGCGGTCAGATTTCCTAATGGGGTAGTCTTGCCTGCGTCCCCTTTAAAATTAATATTTCCACTCCCTGTTTTTAAGCTGAGATTGCCACCGCCATCAACAGTTCCTTCAAAATTAATATCGCCTGCCTTTGGCCCAGTATTGAGATTGACATTAGTATTGGGAGCGACAGAGACATTGCCAGTAAAAGTAATATTCTGTTCGTTGGTCGTAATATTGGCATTATTTAAAAGGATAGCTATCCCTGAATTGCGATCGGTCCCGCTGCCGCCAACACCGGTGAGAGTGACATTCCCGGTGCCTGTGGATTCTACCAGCCCTGTTATCAAAAGGCCCGAGTTGTTGCTCCCGCTCCCGCTGCCTCCTGTTCCTGTGAGGGCGATATTTCCTTGCGATCGCACTAGGCCGGTATTGTTAAGACTTATCCCTGGATTGAGATCGATCCCGCTGCCGCCAACACCGGTGAGAGTGACATTCCCGGTGCCTGTGGATTCTACCAGCCCTGATATCGAAAGGCCCAAGTTGTTGCTCCCGCTCCCGTTGCCGCCTGTTCCTGTGAGGGCGATATTTCCTTGCGATCGCACTAGGCTGAGCTTGTTAAGACTTATCCCTGGATTGCCATCAGTCCCATTGCCGCCCACACCGCTTAGAGTTACATTCCCGGTGCCTAGGGATTCCACCCGCCCTTCGCTCAGCACAATGCCCCAGTTGTCGTTCCCGCTGCCGTTGCTTGTTCCAGTCAAGGTGATATCTCCATTCTGCGATTGAACTCTGCCCTCTGCAGACATAAATATCCCTTCATTAAAGTTCTTCCCATTGCCGCTAACACCGCTGAGAGTCACCTTCCCGGTGCCTGTGGATTCCACTAACCCCAAGAGCGCAATGCCCCCGTTGCTGTTCCCGCGCCCGTTGCCTTTTCCAGTCAGGGTGATATCCCCATTCTGCGATCGCACCGTAGCAGTACCTTGACGAATAACTATCCCTGTATTGTCGTCCGTGCCATTTACCGCCCCCGTCCCGGTGATGGTGACAGCCCCATTCGCCGTTGACTCCACTGTAGAGTCGATTACATTAACGCCTACGTTCTCGATTCCTGTCCCCGCACCTGTACCAGTCAGGCTGATATTTCCCCCAGCCGATAGCACTTTACTCGTGTTGTCAATAGATATCCCTGGATTATTAAATGTCCCGTTTCCGCCAGTACCGTTGAAAGTAATACTCCCTGTCCCTGCAGATCGCACTGTACTGCTGTCAATAGATATCCCTTGATTACCATCTATCCCGTTTCCGCCAGTACCGTTGAAAGTAATACTCCCTGTTCCGATCGATTCCACGGTGCTGGTGGTATTAATGTTAATCCCGTTGTTGCCGCTTTTAGTTCCGTTACCTGTGCCAGTCAGGGTGATATTTCCATTGGTTGAAGTCACCTTAGACGTGCCTGTAACAACAATACCTTCATTTCCGACTAATGTCCCATTCTGGCCACTTCCATTGAGAGTAATATTTCCACTTCCAGTAGTTTGTACTATGGCGTTATTTATAATAATACCGTTACTGGTTCCGAATGTCGAGTTTCCTCCGCTGCCGTTCAAGTTAATGTTCCCACCTCCGGCATTAAGTGTGCCACCAAGAACGATTCCATTTCCATTGGAACCATTCCCTCGACCAATACCCTGGAAACTCCCCCCGTTTGTATTAATCGTCGAATTGAGCGTCAGATTACCACCGTTGAGATTATCACTATCAGCATTCAGAGTAATATTGCCTCCCTGAGTTGTGATATTGGTAGTATTAATATTAATATTATTATTAGCCGTCAGAGTTAGTGAATTACTATTAGCCCAAGAGAGGGGAGCGCTGACTGTAATATCGCCTTGATTCGGAGAAGCCGACGCAGTAGAAATAGTCACATTTCCTAAGCCTAGCTGTGTTTGCAGCGTCCCATTATTAATTGTAGAAGTACCCGCCGAGGGCGTAAATGCTCCCCCTGCTAAAGTGCCGCCTGCATCCGCACCTGTACTAATAGTAATATCAGTAGGATCTAATAATAAGGTGCCAGCAATCCCAAAGGTCGAGCGCAAATCAACTAATCCTTGAAAATCCAGCGATTGCTTTCCAGACACTTCCGCAAAGCCGCCATTCCCCGAAAACAAGCCGCCTCTGGCCGTAATATTGCCATTAAAGCGAGTAGTTTCATCAGCCCAAACTATGACTCGCCCGCCATTCCCATTACTAACAGCATCAGCATTAACCGTCGAGTTGCTGCTAACAAAAGTCCGCGAAGCATTGGGCACAGTCCCCAAACCCTGATAATCTCCGCCAATCAGTACATTACCGCCGCCGTTAATCCCAGAAGCATCGATATTGCCTGCAATAACTCCTACTTGGTCGCCTAAAATATTTACAGTACCGCCAGTGTTGCCAGAGACATTGAGACTGCCGGATGCGATCGCAGTTCCCGCAGTTACAGGCACTGCAACATTCCCCGTCAACACAACTTCGCCATTGGGGTTTACCGTCAAACCTGTTGCCTGTGCCACACCTTGTCCAGTCAGCAACTCCGGCAAAGATAACACGGGCTGCGTCCAATTGTTTGGCAGCGAACTTTGATTTACTGTCGGCTGAATATCCAAGCTCAATAAATTTCCAGCTTGACTAATTCGCACCAAATTGTTACCCGGTACGGCGCTGATGAGAATATTGCCGCTAGGCGCATTTACCTGACCCGTATTGACAACCGTACCTCCGATCAAACTTAAACTTTGACCTGGTGTCACACTCAAATTGCCTGCATTGACAATGCTTCCCCCTGGCAAATTTGTAAACGCAAAACTGTTTGGCGTCCCGATGAAAGTTGCCCAATTGTTATTGCCGATCGTACTAAACCACTGATTGTTCCCAAAACCAATCCCTGTCGCCGTAGTAGCATTAAAAGAGCCGGGCACGTTGAGACTGGCATTTGGCCCGAAAATCATGCCGGCAGGATTCATCAAGAATAAATTAGAATTGCCGCCCGTAACTTGAATTAAGCCATTTATTAAAGAAGGATTACCCCCAGTAATCCTTCCCAAAATATTTTGAATATTGGGATTGGTCAGAAAGTTAGCCGTTTGAGCCTCGCTGAGGCCAAACTGAGTAAAACTGTGAAAAAGATTACCCCCATCTCCGCTGAAAGATCCCCCGGAAATGTCGTAGCGGTTGCCGTTGGGAGTAACAACTGTGTTAGTGCCGTCCGCTGCGGGGGCGATGGGTTGCGCGTTTGCCGAACCCGCCGCTGCACTCAGCCAGCTAACAATGAATAACCATCCGAGGAAATGTAGTTTGTTGGGTGTCATTGTGTTTAAAGATTGTGCTTAAAGTGCGATCGTATTTATTTCTACTATTTATACTCATAAAAATTTCTCATGTCAATAGGAGCCGCCTATTTTTGGTGGTCGAATAATTAGGACTGCAAAAGGAAATGTATGGTTTTAATTACTATGATTTACGTAAAAACAGTTTTTTTACTAGAAGTCAGGCGGGGGAAATGAAACTTGGTTTCTTTTTTTGACTTTCACTGCTTCCCTGACCCAATTACCTTAAAAAACCGGGTTTATGCGTCCGGGACTGTTGGTGAAAATATGGCGCGGAATGCGAGAGTTAGAGGTTTAAAAAACTCGGAATATTAGTCAAAAGTACGTAAGTACCGAGCGCCTATTATACAGCTTGCTTAGAGAGGCAAAAAACTCGCTCAACTTCATACTCGCGGTCGCCGCCGCTTCTTTCTGCATCGGGCGAGCAGCTTGCAGCACGCTTTCATGAACAACTGACTGAACAACCGACGTTCTCTCAAAAAATTTATATTTTATGGATGAACTTTACCAAAACTTCATAAAGCTCGATTAAAAATTTTATGTATTTTTGATGAAAGCCAATAGTGGCCAGTCTTGCACTCAACTTTAGACCGTTACCGAAACGAAGTAAATGTAGTAGGTTGGAAGTCTAGGCAGGATGAAAATCTTGCTCTGACAGATTAAACTGTGGCAGTCTGGTGTCAGTGAAAACTCTTAGAAGAAGCACTCTTTTACTCCAAAACACCCTTAAGTGAGGTCTGTCTGTAGATTCACTGGTGTGGAGTCTCTTCTTTAGATTTGACGATCGTCCTAAATATCGCACGCTCGCGATCGTCGATTCGCGTCACGGCAACATGGCATTTTGCGCCTTACTACGTAACAATACTGGAGGAATCAGGGTTATGACTACTTTAATGCTAGTCAAAAAAACATCTTTTACAGTCGCCAGCTTGGCAACCACAATGTTGCTCAGCATCTGCACGCCCGTCAGAGCTTTCATGTTTGGCACTACCGGCATCCAGTTCGATGAAGATACCAATATAAAGTTTACCTTCAACCAATCTTACAGCCGTTACCAGTCAAGCTTGTGGGTGGCCCAAGCTGAGTCAGCAAACAATGGCTACACTAACGTCGCCAGACTGTTTGAGGAGACTCAACCCTCAGATAACGGCTCTGCCAACAACTGGGAAGCAACCTTCGGCAACGCAGTCACCTCGGACAACGGCTCCATCACCCAAACCTTCACATTTTTGAAGGATCAAATTTATGCCCTGCTGCTGTGGAGCGACACGGGTAGCGACAAGCCTAGGGAATACGTCTCGTCGAGTACCTTCATGAACAGCACCCTATGGTGGACCCCCGAAACCCAGTTCCGAAGAGATGAATGTGGGGTGGAGGGATGTCAGCTTGCTGTGTTTGGTGACTTTATGCTCAACCCCAACTCCAGCGACTCATTTACAAACATCAACGGCGGTAAAGGCCCAGAGCAATTTTCATCCCTCACAATGGCCCAACTGGCTAATGGCACACAAATCTCCTTCGACGATTTCGACAATGCCCAACCAGGAACCGATCTTGACTTCGAAGACTTCACCGTGTCGGCTCAGTTAGTCCCCGAACCAGTCCCCGAACCAGTCACAGTGTTCGGGACTATGGTGGGGATCGGGGCTTTGGCTGCAGCTCGCAGGAAAAAAAAGCGAGGGCAGTAACCATAAAAATGACTATTAACCAGCCCCATACAAATCTAAATAGTGCGTCTGTTCAGTGGTACTCTGAGAAATAGCATTTCTAAATGTTAAGACTTTTTCCATAACGGGAAAAATAGCATCCTAACAAAGGCACTATTCATGGTATCCACCGCAGAAAAAACGAACGTAGGCTACATCACCCAAATCATCGGGCCAGTTGTAGACGTAAAATTCCCAGGCGGCAAACTGCCCCAAATCTATAACGCTCTCACAATTTCCGGCAAAAACGAAGCAGGTCAAGACGTTGCCGTTACCTGCGAAGTTCAACAACTGCTCGGAGACAGCCAAGTGCGTGCAGTTTCCATGAGTACCACCGACGGCTTGGTGCGTGGCATGGAAGTAGTAGATACCGGGGAAGCAATCCAAGTTCCCGTCGGAATCCCAACTCTCGGCCGCATTTTTAACGTCATCGGTCAACCCGTAGACAACCTCGGCCCGGTCAATACTTCCGAAAGTATGCCCATCCACCGCAACCCGCCGGCTTTCACCGAACTGGAAACCAAGCCTTCGGTGTTTGAAACTGGGATCAAGGTGATTGACCTGCTCGCCCCCTACCGTCGCGGCGGCAAAATCGGTTTGTTCGGCGGCGCAGGCGTCGGCAAAACCGTGATTATGATGGAACTCGTGAACAACATCGCCAAGGCACACGGCGGCGTGTCCGTGTTCGGTGGTGTGGGCGAGCGCACCCGCGAAGGCAATGACCTCTACAAAGAAATGATCGAGTCGGGGGTTATTGACGAAGAAGACCGCAGCAAGTCAAAAATTGCTCTGGTTTACGGTCAAATGAACGAGCCGCCTGGTGCTCGGATGCGCGTGGGCTTGTCGGCTTTGGCGATGGCCGAATACTTCCGCGATGTCAGCAAGCAAGACGTGCTGCTGTTCATTGACAATATCTTCCGGTTTGTGCAAGCGGGTTCTGAGGTATCGGCTCTGTTGGGTCGGATGCCTTCGGCTGTGGGATATCAGCCGACTCTCGGTACAGACATGGGCGACTTGCAAGAACGGATTACTTCGACTACCGAAGGTTCGATTACTTCAGTTCAAGCTGTGTACGTACCTGCGGATGACTTGACTGACCCCGCGCCGGCTACGACTTTTGCTCACTTGGACGCTACAACTGTGTTGTCTCGCGGTTTGGCTGCGAAGGGGATTTATCCGGCTGTTGACCCGCTGGATTCTACGTCTACGATGTTGCAAGTTAGCGTTGTCGGTGAAGAGCACTATGGCGTTGCTCGCCAAGTGCAGTCAACTCTGCAACGCTACAAGGAATTGCAAGACATTATTGCAATTTTGGGCTTGGATGAGCTGTCGGAAGATGACCGCTTGACCGTTTCTCGCGCTCGCAAAATTGAACGGTTCTTGTCTCAACCGTTCTTTGTGGCGGAAGTGTTCACCGGTTCCCCCGGCAAGTACGTCAAGCTGGCAGATACGATTAAGGGCTTCCAAATGATTTTGGCTGGCGAACTTGACGATTTACCGGAACAAGCTTTCTATTTGGTGGGCGATATCAACGAGGCGATCGCCAAAGCTGAAAAAATGAAAGCTGACGCCAAGTAATTTTAGTCATGAGTCAGTAGTCAGTAGTCATGAGTCATGAGTCAGTAGTTATTAGTTATTTGTTATTAGTTATTGGTTATTGGTAACAACTGACAACTGACAACTGACAACTGATAACTGACAACTGACAACTGACAACTGACAACTGACAACTGACAACTGACAACTGACAACCGACAATTTATGACATTAACTGTGCGCGTAGTGACCCCAGACAAAACTGTTTGGGATTCTAATGCTGAAGAAGTAATTCTGCCGAGCACCACAGGCCAACTGGGTATCTTGAGCGGTCACGCTCCAATGTTGACAGCTTTGGATACCGGAGTGATGCGCGTCCGTCCTGGCAAGGAATGGGTGTCTATTGCTCTGATGGGTGGCTTTGCAGAAATCCAAGAAAACAAAGTTACTATTCTTGTCAACGGCGCTGAAAAAGGCGAAACCATTGATAAAGAAGCTGCTCGTACTGCTTACACCGAAGCAGAAGCTCGTTTGGAAAAGGCTACTAGCGGCACTTTGCAAGAGCAAATTCAAGCTAAGCAAGCAATCAAACGCGCGAGAGCTCGTTTCCAAGCTGCCGGCGGCACGCTCTAGCGTTAAGGCTAAGGACATAGTGCTTTTGTAGTAGGGACACAACAATGTTGTGTCCCTACTGTTTTTCTCACGTTGTCTCCCTAATGTTTTGCTATACTCCCGCCTCGGACAATAGAGACTGCATTGTTTCCCAAGATAACCCCTGCTGAAGATAGCGGGGGTTATTTGGATTGTAGGGGCTCTCCACACGATCGACACTGACAATTTTTGCTTCTTCCGGCAAAACAGGAACCTCGGGATCGAAAGCGGTCGATCGCGTCAAAGAGCTAGAAAAGCCTTTAAAAATAGCAATTTCATCGAATTCGCCGTCAATTTGGGCCTTGACGATTAAAACTTCGTGCGATCTTTTTACCGTATATTGTTCCAAGCGACGAGCAATAGTGTCAGCCATAGCAAATCTCTCTTTCCTGAAATCTGCTATAATATAGCTTAATTTTGTGGCTAATTTCAGGGACAGCCCGCTAAAATTTAATTGTTAATTCGACCTTTTTTTACAACAGGAAGTAAGCGGACATACTATAAGTCCTGTAAAAAACATCTGGAAGATTTTCCTCCTGCAAAACCTAGTTATACGATATTTTATGAGCCACAGAAAGACTAGGTTTCAATTATCGTTGTCCTGTCAAAATTTTATTAAACGGCGCTTTGCTTGGGGATATACGCTGGTATTTATGCTGCTTTTTTGCTTGAGCTGAGCTCTGGCCACTTCCACTCAGAGCTAATAAATAACGGTTTACGGCGCGGGAATTTTAGTTAGTGACTCAATTTTAGAGCGTTTGGGCGATCGAGAAAAATATATGTGCCGATTTGTCCTTCGAGTCACAGTAAAATGCAAAAAATCTGCCGTGTCGGTGTTTAAATTTTATGATGCAGAAACAGAACAAAACCTTGAAATAAAACAGGAAACTTCTATTGATTTTAAAAGGGTTATGGATCTTTATTTATAGCAAAAGTTTACTAAATGGCAAAAAATATTCAAGAATTTTTGCGAAATAAATCCTCAAGATAAGTTAGCAGCAATTTACTGCCAGCGCTCTCTAAAGAATGGAATGTATGGAGTGCCTGAAGGATGGTCGGGGATAGAAGCTTTGGATGAAAAGTAGTACAAGTAACCTCTATTGTGAAAAGTAGTGATACAGATATATTGTATGTGAGCATCGGTAGGGAAAGGGCAATGCCTTGTCCGGCGCGGGGAGTAGGACACAGGAATGCCGTGTCCCTACATTTCACTTTGACTTTTAATAATTTGGTATAAGATTGAGGATTGTAGAAAGAATATCACGTCTTCCTTGCGTAAGTTGTGTTTAAGTACAAAATGGTTTATAATACTTACCAGCGGTAAGCCTTCGCTCCAAGTATTAACTGGGTTTTTCAACCTAAACTAATGTTATGTCCACTCTTTCTCTCAAGCACTTAGTGGCAAAACTTTCAAGAAAAGCAACGCTGCAAACCGTACTCATAGTTCCGTTTGTCTTGCAAGTATTTGCAGCGGTCGGTATTGTAGGATATTTATCATTTAGAAACTCTCAAAGAGCAGTGAATGACCTTGCGGATCAATTGATGGGCGAGGTGAGCAATCGCATCGAGCAAAATTTGAGAACTTATCTGCAAACTCCGCACCAAATTAATCAAAGCAAGCTGGATGCGGTGAAACTGGGTTTTGTGAACATGAAAGACTTGTCAGCTTGGGAAAAGTATCTGTGGCGGCAAGTGCAATTATATCCTTATATCAATTTTACATCGATCGCTAATCAAGATGGAGAATATCGCACCGGTGAAAAGATGTCGAACGGCACTTTATTGATTAACGCATCGGGCCCTTCTACAAATTTTGATTTTTATTCTTACAATACTAATGATACGGGCGATCGCACGACAGTAGCAGCCTCCGTTAAAAACTTCGACATCCGGCAGCACCCTTCCTACTCCTATGCGGCTCTAGCAATCAAACCAACTTGGAGTTCAGTTTATATATCCTTCCTAGAACCCACATTGATTCTCAGCGCGCTGCAACCAGTTTACAACAGCCAGAAACAGCTAGAAGGAGTATTAATTGCTGCTTTGCGTCTCGACAGTATCGGTCAATTTTTAAACAGCCTCCAAATAGGCAAATCCGGTCAAACTTTTATTATCGAAAGAAACGGCACGCTGCTGGCAACTTCCACAGCCGAAAAACCTTTCCGCACCCAAAACGGTAAAAAAGAACTCTTTAAAGTTACAGAAAGCAGCGATGCAGTAACGCAAACAACAGCTAAATATTTAGAAAGGAACTTTCAAAACTTGCACCAAATTACAAAAGTGCAGCAACTAAATTTTGAGATAAACGGGAAGCAGCAATTTTTAAAAGTTCTGCCCTTCCAAGACGGCAAAAGTTTAGATTGGCTGATTGTCGTCGTCGTTCCAGAAGCCGACTTTATGCAACAAATCCATGCCGGCAACCGAACTACAGTTTTGCTATGTTTGGCAGCTTTGGGCATGGCAACTGTGTTAGGAATTCTCACTTCTCGCTGGATTATCCAACCTCTTATAAAATTAAAAAATGCAGCAATAGCTTTGTCTGAAGGACAATTTGACCAAACTGTCAAGCTCGATCGCTCCGACGAGTTGGGCGTACTTGCCGCTGCTTTTAACAGCATGGCAGCACAACTGCAAGCATCTTTTACTGCCTTAGAAACTAAAAATACTGAATTGCAGCGACTCGACAAACTGAAAGACGAATTCTTAGCCAATACTTCCCACGAACTCCGCACTCCCCTCAACGGCATTATTGGGATTGCAGAATCTTTAATAGACGGTGCTACCGGACAACTGCCAGAATCAACAAATTTTAACTTAGCTTTGATTACATCCTCGGGAAAAAGATTGTCTTCTTTAATTAACGATCTTCTGGATTTTTCTCAGCTCAAACACAAAAAGATAGAATTGCAAATAAAGTCCGTCGGTATTCGAGAAATAGTCTCTGTAATTCTCACTTTGTCTCAGCCATTAGTAGGCAAAAAAAACTTGCAGTTAATTAACTCAGTCGCTCCTGAATTGCCGGCAATAGCAGCCGACGAGAATCGGTTGCAGCAAATACTTTACAACTTAATCGGCAATGCGATTAAATTTACCGAAAGCGGCCGAGTTGAAATTTCAGCAGAATTGGTAACGGGCAACGCACAATCACCACCTAATTCCCAATTAGCCATTACTGTATCCGACACGGGTATTGGCATCCCCGAAGATAAATTAGAGCGAATTTTTGAATCCTTTGAACAAGCTGACGGTTCCACTGCTAGAGAATATGGTGGCACTGGTTTAGGGTTAACGGTTGCCCAGCAATTAGTGGAATTACACGGAGGTAAAATTTGGGTATCTTCAACTGTAGGCGTCGGTTCCCAATTCATCTTTACTTTGCCCGTATCTGAGAGTCAGCCGGATTTTAGCAGCAGGCAGCCGCCTTTAAGCGAGGCATCTCCCATTTTTATAACTCCTGAATTAGCCCGCCAACCCTCTCTAATAAGTTCTCCTGTATCAGAGAATAGCGGCTTGCTAGAAAGTGAAAAAATAAAAGTTTTGGTAGTCGATGATGAACCAATTAATATTCAGGTGATCATTAACAGTCTTTCTATAGAAAACTACGAGATCACTCAAGCTAGCAACGGCTTAGAAGCTTTAAATCTGATTGCATCAGGATTTAAGCCGGACTTAATTTTACTCGATGTAATGATGCCGCAAATGACTGGTTATGAAGTCTGTCGAGAAGTTCGCAGAAAATACTCGCCTTTAGAAATGCCGATTCTGATGCTGACTGCCAAAAATCAAACTACTGACTTGGTAGAAGCTTTTAACTTAGAAGCAAATGATTATGTAACTAAACCTTTTATCAAAAAGGAATTGTTGGCGAGAATTAATACGCAAATTCGCCTTGCTAAACTGAATGCAGCCTACGGCAGGTTTGTGCCGCACGATTTTCTAAACTTGCTGGAAAAGCCGAGTATTATTGAAGTAAAATTAGGCGAAAATCAGGAAAGAGATATGACCGTACTGTTTGCTGATATTCGCTCTTTTACGGCGCTTTCCGAACAGATGACACCGCCTGAAAATTTTGCATTTATTAATACTTATTTGGGAAGGGTTAGCCCTGCCATCAGGAAAAATAACGGGTTTATTGACAAATACATTGGGGATGCAGTCATGGCACTGTTTCCTACATCTCCGGAGGATGGTGTGCGAGCAGCAATTGATATGCAGAAAGAAGTAAATATCTATAACCAGCAGCGAGAAAAAAATGGCTTGTTTCCGATCGCGATCGGCGTCGGTTTACACGCGGGCAATTTGATGTTGGGTACAATTGGCGAGCGAGAACGGATGGAAAGTACGGTGATTGCTGATGCGGTAAATCTCGCCTCTCGTTTGGAAGGACTGACTAAGGTTTACGGCTCGGGAATTCTAGTTAGCGGTGCAATTATCGATCGCCTAGACGATCCAGAAAAATATAAGTACAGATTTGTCGATCGAGTAATGGTGAAAGGAAAGACAAATGCTGTGTCGGTGTTTGAAATTTACGAGACAGAAACAGAGCAGAGCATTGTACTCAAGCAGCAAACTGCGGAGATTTTTCAAGAAGCTCTCAATTTTTACTACGAGCAAAAATTTGTTGCCGCCCAAAAAATATTTCAGAATATTTTACAAATCAATCCTGACGATCGGGTAGCAATGCTGT
This sequence comes from Microcoleus sp. B3-A4, assembly GCF_036705385.1. Taxonomy (NCBI): domain Bacteria; kingdom Bacillati; phylum Cyanobacteriota; class Cyanophyceae; order Oscillatoriales; family Microcoleaceae; genus Microcoleus; species Microcoleus sp. B3-A4. The sequence goes on from NZ_JAUBUI010000071.1 coordinate 27,390, forward strand.
ATTTCAAACGAGCTCGCAAGTATCGAATGTACGGAACCCCGGAGGGGTGGTGTGGGGTCGAAACTTCGACGGAGAAATAGGGCGCACACTGTACGCCCTACTCTCTTTAACAGATGGTTGCACAAACTTTAAAATATAGTGCTACAAACACCCAGTTTATTCCAAGTTTTAGGGCCGACAATGCCATCAGCAACGATTTGTTGTTGCTTTTGAAAATTGATGACTGCTTGTTGGGTTTTTGTGCCGAATCCTCCATCAGTAGTTACGGAAAATCCGCTGGCGTTCAAGAGTCGCTGAAGGTAGCGAACATCCTCATTTTGGGTAACGCCATCGTTGCGTTTGAGTAGGGGAAAATAACGACAGGAAGGTAATTCCATGTGAATTGCGTTTGTGGTTTGCATAGTTTGAGTCTCCATTGGTTGTTTGCAAGTTGTTTAAAAGCAGGGCAGCGCGGAAAAGATGTTAATTAATAGTCCTGAATGCACTTGTGACGGGCAGAAACCAGGTTTCGGCTTCGCTCAACCACCAGATTTTTTAGCGTTTCTGGGGGAGTAAAGGAAGTATTGCTGTGAAAAAACCCAGTTTCTTGCTACCCGTGCGCCTAGGATTAGTTAACTTGGATTTAACATCCGGGTTCACCTGTATCACAAGCGCCTAATAGACTCCATGTTTGAGGGCCGACAATGCCATCAACAGCAATCTTATTTTCCTTTTGAAATTTGATGACTGCTTGTTCGGTTTTTGGGCCGAAGAATCCATCAGTTGCGACGGGATATCCGTTTTTGACTAAGGATTGTTGGAGATAGCGCACGTTTTGATTGGCAGTGGTACTATTATTTCGTTTCAGTGTGGGCAGTGAAGAGCAAAGAGGCAATTGAGCGTAAATTGAATTTGTGGTTTGCATGGTTTGATTGGGGATTAGTGGTTTGCAAGTCGTTTGAACTTGCTATTCCCCAGTTGTAGCTGTGGGGGGAAGTGCTTTAACAGTCGCTTTTTATAGTGACGCTTATCTGGGGTAGCTCAGATGAGTGACAGCCAGCTATCAAATCCGTGTTGTACAAAGTAATTGTCAAAGGAAAACAGCAGCGAATTTGCTTTTTTTATCAACTTTTAGCATCTTTGCCCCCAGCCCCACACCGTAAGTAAGTCGGCGCAAAAAAACACCCCCATGTAAACAAGGGCAAAGTCTCTAAAGGCTCTCTACAGGGTGACTTAAACCTGTTTACACAGTGTTACATTATGTGGTTTAATCTCGTCTACCTACTTACCTGTACGGCTGTTGGTGTCGGGATGGATAGGCAGATTGACGTAGGTTGGTTAGTCAATCAATCGTGTCACGGTGCAATCGCTCTACTCTTGTATAAGCTGAGTAATGGTCTTTTCTATAGAGGAGGCAAAAATACTGTATTTAAAGCTAGTTAACCATGCGAGCGAAAAGGGCGATCGGAAAAATTCCTCTTGGGTTGGGACTTTAACTTAGAAGTGATATCGTAGTATCGGTAGATAGTAGATTTCCGGGTGTCAAACAACTTGAGAATTGAATCAATGACAATTTCTGTAACTATCGGGTTAAAGTCGGAAATAAAGTCGTCGGCGTCGAGATTTTGTAGAAAAAATGCCTTAGCTCGATCGCACTGATAGCGCATTTCGTCAAAGCCAACAATTTTGACCACAAACGTTGTCAACGGCGAGTTCTCCAAATCGGTTTGAGAAGTGCTTTTAGCCCGCCCATTTTCTAATAAATTTAATACTTCCGCTTCTACACCAATTTTAGGTTGATAAGGTTTTTCTATCTGTGGGAAAAAGCTTTCCAGGCGCACGCAGTTAGCAGCTTTATCGGGAATTCCTCCCATCATCATCGCCAGAGACACCTCAATCCCCAAATCCGAAGAAAGAGCTTCTAGCAGGGCTAGAGCAGGCAGTTTGCACCCCAAATAAAGCTTCGCAATTTCGAGATTGTACTTAGCATTAGTTTCCCAGTGCTGATAGGTGCGATCGTCTGGATATCCCTCAAACTGCCGAAAAATTATTTCTGGCTTGAGATAATTCAGAAAACCTTCCATCTTGACCAAAGCAACTCGGTAGTCGCGAACCGTGTAAAAACCGCAACAGATGAGATTGTGATTGGTTTCCGGCAGTAAATTCCACGTATTTGCCAAAAAATGCGCTGAACTATGGTGAGCAAAACTCATCACATCCCGGTTAGAAATTCGCACAGCTTTTTTGACCGTTTCCCGGATTTCCTCGTCAGTCAAACTGAGGTTAAATCGGCTATTTATTGCCTGCAAGCGCTCATAAAGGCGCTGGCTTACTGTTACTCCGGACTCGGCAGAGCGAAACGGAATCGTTGCTTCAATGCAGCCTGCAAGTTGAAGCAATTGCTCGCGTTTGAGAAATGGTTCTAGAGCTTTTGCTGCTACGACAGCGCTGAGAAATTCGTTTTGTCCGGCAAAAGGATTTAGGACTTCGCCCGGTACAAAATTGAATACCAGCATTACCATCTCGAAGATAGCATCCGCCGGCAGTTCAGCTCGATCCCGAATTTGTAGCTGTTGGTTAACCTCTTTTGCAACAGGAGTGATGTAGTAGCTGACGTTAAAGTTAATGCTGCGATCGACTTGCACGTAGACGGTATCGTGAAATAAAGCTGCCAAAACCTCGATCGCGTCTTCATCTCCCCCCACCTCAAAAATATGTTCGGGAGTGTGAAAAAACCGCCACGGCCCCATCATCGGCTGAACAATCAGTTCGGCAATGCGAGCGACTTCACTTGGTTCGACTTTTGCTTCCAGGCGATCGAGCGCCCAAATCAGCCTTTCTAAGCACTGTAAGTAGGCTTGTTTGCTATCCATCACAGTCTTTCCCAGTAACATTGCTGTCAGTCGATTTTAGATTTTAGATTTTAGATTTTAGATTTTATCCACAGATGAATCTGGAAGATTCAACCTTAGTCTAAAATTTTTATATCTCCACGACTGGAGTCGGGGGCTTGTATCGGTTTTTGAGCGAGTTCACATCACGCACCCTGCTGTTAGTTTAATTTTTTCCTAGAGCGGTTCCCCTTTTTGGAGTTAGGATTTTTGAGCTTTTTGTTCAAGACTTTAGCTGCTATTTAAAAGGCAAATACTTACTGAAAGTCCCCTTAATTTCCGGTAGCTGACCTCCCATTTTTTCCTAGTCTAATTAGCACAAAGTATGACAAGTAAATTACATAGATTCCTAAACCTATCAGACCCAAAAATCCCAAAAATTGAGGGGTTGCCGTAGGGTGAAACATTTGTTTGTAGAGCCAAGGTGGATCTAACCAAACGCGGCAAAAAGGTTCATCAATTATCTGAAGTTGAGATTTAAAGGCACAGCTTAAGAAGGGAAGTTGAGCTAGTGCGCCCAAACCGCTGTAAACAGTAATCGCCCACCGCCAAGCTGTAAAAGCCAGTTTCAGGGACGACTGCGGTCGATCGGCAATTTCTTCGTTTAAATCCTCCCAAAACCACAGACTAGCAGGAATTAAGGCCCTCGCAATCACCGACGATACAAAGCTCACAGGCAGCGCAGCCATCATCAGGTAAAGTGTAATTGCCAGCAAACTCGCCACCCGCCAATAAATAATCGACAAACGGACGATCGCGTCAGCTTTTGCCACAACAGCCCAAATCAGCACTACCAGCGGGATCGAAATTGTTAATAACACAGACAACCGGTAATCCATCCAGACTAGCGGTTGAAACCAAGGCCCGGTGGCTGCCAATAAAAGACTCAACATCTTTGGGAAAATATACTCACTTATTTGTGACAAATTTTACTACAAAAATGCTAAAAAATCAGCAACCTAAACATGGTCTTAAGTAGGTCGGCGGGAAAAATCACCAGTATGTAACAAAACATTAAGTAGGGTGACGGGACTTAAATTTAATACGTT
>NZ_JAUBUI010000072.1:0-31204 GCF_036705385.1 Microcoleus sp. B3-A4
CCCTATGAGTTACTGTTGGCGACGCTGCCTGATGGGCGATCACACTTGCCCAACGTGTGCCAGTTGCGTAAGTCCTGGATGATATTCATGTCCCTTTAGGATTGGTTGAGCGCCCTCAAAAGGTTCAGCGTCGTGATGATTATTCTACAGAAGAAGGTTCACGAGTATATCGAGAAGAAAAGGAGAAAATCACCCCCATCGACTACGATGATTTTTTCCAGCAGGTTCTCGCCCACCAGCAGAGTCCCAAGAGTAATGGTAAGCGTCTCAATATCATTGGTGAACCAGGCGCAGGAAAAACAACTCAGTTGTTGAAGATTGCAGATTGGGTATTGCATAAAACTGATGGTTTGCCGATTTGGATTTCTTTAGGAGTAGTTGGGGAAAAGCTTCTACAGGAGTATTTGCTCAAAGATTGGCTGCCAGATGCGGCGGGTAAGTTGGATGCTGCACCGCCTGAATGGGTGGAACAGTTAGAACAACACTTGAAAGATGGGCGAGTGTGGTTGCTGTTGGATGGTGCAGATGAAATGCAAGTCGCTGACCCCTTGGGAAAACTTGCCGAATTCCTCAGAGTTGCCTTGCTGAAAAATGTGCGGGTGGTGCTGACTTGCCGCCTGAATCTCTGGGATGCTGCAGGCAATGCTCTGTCTGAGTTTGATACTTACAAAATGCTGGATTTTAGTTATGGGGATGGCAAGAATTCAGATCGGGTGAAGCAGTTTATTGATAAGTGGTTTGGGAACCCCTCCCTAGCCCTCCCCTACAAGGAGAGGGAGGAAGAAGCCTCCCCCCACGTCGGGGGGACTGAGGGGGGTCAACAATTACGTAAGGCTTTAGACGAAACTGGCAAAGAACGAATCAAGGATTTAGCACGTCATCCTCTACGGTTAGCGCTGTTGTGCTTTACTTGGCAATCTGGACGAGGAAAATTACCAGATACCAAAGCTGAACTCTATGAGATGTTTGTTGAAGCGCTCTATGTCTTGAAAAAGGGGGTATTTCCCACCACCTCAGCACAGCAAAGAGACTTAAATGCAGCTCTTGGACGACTGGGTTTGAAGGCGATCGACAAGGGATTCAAGTCTATCCTGCCCCATAGTTTAGTTTATGAGGAACTGGAGAAACCATATCCCGAATTATTTGAGTTAGCTGACAAATTGGGTTGGTTGAATCAAGTAGGTGTTGAGCCAGAAAATTCGCTCAAACCAGTTTATGCTTTCTTTCATCCCACATTTCAGGAGTATTTTGCAGCAACGGTGATTGATGATTGGAAATTTTTCTTGCCACGGCAGCATAAAGATAAACCAGTAAAAGATAAAGAGAAATCTGTAAAATATAAACGCTATCGAGTTTTTGAGTTGCAATGGAAAGAGGTAATTTTACTCTGGCTGGGGCGTCAAGATGAGAAGCTAAAAGAGCAGAAGGAGCAGTTGATAAAAGGTTTAGTAGAGTTCTGCGATGGATGTGACAGTGAAAACTTGAACTTTTATTGGTTTCGAGCGTATTTTCTTGCAGCAGAGGGGATTAGAGAGTTTCCAAACTGCAAACTAGCAAAGGTGATTGTGGAGCAAGTAGCAATCTGGGCTTGCAGTAAACGCTGGTTGTCATCTGATCCTCTATCAGAGACAGCAAGAGAAATATTGAGATATACAGATCAAAGCAGAGCTATCGATGTTCTAATCCGCATATTACACAAAAGTCAGCCTACTCGGCATGACATGACTTGTTTACTAGCTGCTACTGGTTTATTAGAAATTGAGTCAAGTCATCAGGAAGCTATTTCAGCTTTGACAACACTAATGAATTATTCCGATTTTGAACCTATTGAGTGGCTGGCTGCTAGAGTTTTACTGAAGAAATTTCCTCATCATCCAGAAGCAACAGAAAAAGTGATAGGCGATTTAGACTGGGAAGACAAAAAGAAGTCATGGCGAAGCTTTTACGGTAAGTCCGAAGAGATTGCTAATCTAATTAGAATGCTTTGCTCTAGTTCAGACAAATCAACTCGTATTAAAGCGGCTCAGAGTTTGATGAAAATTAGAGAAGTCACGGAATATATAGGAGATTACACTCTTTCTAATTTGATTGAATCTATTCACAGCAATCAGTATGGTTCAATAGGTCACTATTATTTTTTTAATGAATGATATACTGGGTCATATTGGCTTTGCCAATAAAAATGCTATTAATTTCCTGATTAGGATAATCGACAATTCAAATAGCTTTGATGATTTAAAACAGGATGCAATAGATTGGATTCGTAGACGAGCAATTGATAGTCTGGGAAAAATCGCAACTGGTGATTTAAAGGTAGTCAAGGCTTTGACTCAAGTTATATATGGTGATTTCCCAATAGAAAATCGCTATAAGGCAGCGATAAATTTAGGCGGTACAGCTACTTATAATCCCATAATTATACTTCATTTGATTGAATTTATTTGCACTGGATGGGTTAGAAGGAATGAACAAAATAATTCTTTGGGAACCGTCTCAAATTTTAGCGATTTTGAACGTCCAGAATTAAACGCTTGGTAGAGGGGGAAGGTTTTTTATCAACAAGCTCCTGAACTCCTACACGCAGCCACCCAAATAATATTTGCTGCACTTACTCAAGGTAATTTTTATCAGACAGTAGTTACAAAACTAAGTGGCTGCCTGCAAGAGGATACAGATAATCAGCACCATTTCTATAACGACCGTTATGAGTCCTGCTACCAGCTCATCTGGCACTGTGCCCAAAACATGAGCTATCCAGACTTTTATGAAGCATGGCACAGGCAATCCACCACTACCCATCCTGAAGCACCTGACAACATTCCTGTTGGTAACTTTGCTGAAGCTCAAATCCTCGAAGCCCAAAACATCGAATTTAACCAACTGCGAACCTCTGCACACACTCATCCTCTGGCAATCAACTTACTATCCCTCAAAGAAGAGACAGAACAAGGAGCGATCGCGCAAAAACTCTGCAACAAAATCTACAAGCATCAGGCTGTCAAAATTCCAGGGAAACCCCCCACCGTCAAGAGTGATGCTGAACTCCAACAACACCTCTTCGAGATTCAAGACAAGTTGCAGCGCCCAAACCTAGCTTTAGTTTTGTACATCAAAGACGCTAACGGTTTTCACGAGCCAACAGAAGAAGCGATCGCATTCTGCCAAAAACTTGCCGATCCAGACTTGGGGATTCACCTTGCTTGGATTACCAACCAGTCTCTTGAGCAACCCTTGAAGGATATTCAACCTGACCCACTAAAGCTGATTAGCAAGATTCAAAGCTGGATTGATGAAATTGTATAGGATTACGTCTTGGTTTCTTCCACCCAGTTGCTAGACGCACCATTACATAAGTTACTCGATTTGCCTCAAGCCACGCGCGAAGCGGTGAGGAGTTACTCAAGTTGAGTGCAATCCATTACGAGGAAAGAGTTACTGAGAACCTGCCAAAGTTTTGTCCAAGTCAACTAGAACGGGATGTCCAAATCGTCTTCACCATCATCTACCGATAACTGTGATGGCGGTACTGGAGATAATGCTTCGTGAGGAATTACTTCCATCCAATAGGGGTGCTTGTCGTGAGTCACCTGGACAAACCAAGCTTCGTTAATCTGAAACAGACGTTTAACTCGTCCAACACCAAGCCCACCCGGAGGAACTGGATCGTCAGATGTGCATACCGCCAACATGAAGGAGCTTAAGGTGCGATCGAAGCACCGGGTAATGTTTTCCAACCGCTTGACGATTCGTTTCCTTTTCTGTGCGAGCCTTTTTCAGGTTCTTTTCCAAACGACGCAGGTCAGATTCTCTGCGTACATCACTCTCAACTACTAACCACAAAAAAAATTTTGGATAAATTAACCCTAGTCGTTACACCGTCGCGGGTGTCTCAGCATCATGTGAGCTTTGTGGAAAGTGACCGCGCTCAACCAGAGCGCGTACAGGCTCACCCTTGGGTTATTAGTAATAACCGTTTGTTTCAAATTACAAATCTATTGTTTCAAATCATAAAGTTGATTATATTTCTCTTAGATTATTTGCTCATCGATTATCCCAGTAATTACCATAATGCTATTTGTTGGCAATACCCGCAGTACATCAAAAAACCTACCCACACACCTCGATAGGAAAATACTATGAGCAACGGAAGTGGATGCCCATTTACGGGCGGCGGTCAGAAATCTCAGCCTCGTCATAGGCCGTCGCACCGAGACTGGTGGCCGAATTATTTGAATCTGAGCATCCTCCACCAGCACACACCCCAGGCCAATCCCATGGGTGAGGCGTTCAACTATGCTGAGGAGTTCAAGAGTCTTGACTTAGCTGCCTTGAGGGCAGATATCTACGAGCTGATGACCACCTCCCAGGACTGGTGGCCAGCCGACTACGGCCATTATGGGCCGCTCTTGATTCGGATGGCTTGGCACAGCGCGGGCACATATCGTATTGGCGACGGTCGCGGCGGTGCGGGCTCTGGCAGCCAGCGGTTTGAACCCCTCAACAGTTGGCCAGACAATGCCAACCTCGACAAGGCGCGAATGTTGCTTTGGCCCATCAAGCAGAAATACGGCAAGAAAATCTCCTGGGCCGACCTCATGATCTTCGCTGGCAACTGCGCGCTTGAGTCGATGGGTTTCAAGACGTTGGGTTTTGCGGGCGGGCGCGTGGATGTCTGGCAGCCAGAGGAAGACATCTACTGGGGTTCTGAGAAAGCTTGGCTCGGCAATGAGCGTTACGAAGGCGATCGGGTACTCCTGAATCCCCTCGGCGCCGTTCAGATGGGACTGATCTACGTGAACCCGGAAGGGCCAGACGGCGAGCCCGATCCGGTCGGCTCAGGGCGCGATATTCGCGAAACCTTTGGTCGGATGGCGATGAACGACGAGGAGACAGTCGCGCTCACCGCCGGTGGGCACACGTTCGGCAAATGTCACGGTGCGGGCGAGGCGACGCACGTAGGGGCTGATCCTGCGGGTGCCACCATCATCGATCAGGGCCTCGGCTGGAAGAACGCCTTTAACACGGGTGTCGGCGTCGATGCGATCACCAGCGGTATCGAAGGCGCATGGACTCCCACTCCGACGCAGTGGGACAACAGCTATCTCGAAACCCTGTTCAAATATGACTGGGAACTGACGAAAAGCCCCGCTGGCGCGTGGCAATGGAAGCCCAAGGGCGACGCTGGTGCGGGTACGGTACCCGACGCGCACGATCCGTCGAAACGGCACGCCCCCATGATGACCACGGCGGACATGGCGATGAAGATGGACCCCATCTACAACCAGATTGCGCGACGTTACCACGACAACCCGGATGAATTCGCAGAGCAGTTCGCCAAGGCGTGGTTCAAGCTGACGCACCGCGATATGGGTCCCCGCTCGCGCTATCTCGGCCCGGAGGTTCCACAGGAAGAGTTCTTGTGGCAAGATCCCATTCCCGCAGTCGATCATGAATTGATTGATGAGCAGGACATCGCTGCCCTCAAGGGCAAGATTCTTGCTTCGGGACTGTCTGTCTCCCAACTCGTTTCGACTGCTTGGGCGTCGGCGTCAACGTTCCGCTGCTCCGATATGCGCGGTGGAGCGAACGGGGGGCGCATTCGTCTGGCGCCGCAGAAGGATTGGGAAGTCAACCAGCCAGAGCAGTTGGCAACAGTGCTGCAAACCCTGGAGGGAATTCAACAGGAGTTCAACAACTCGCACTCTGGCGGCAAGCGGGTTTCGCTCGCTGACTCGATCGTTCTGGGCGGCTGCGCGGGCATTGAGCAAGCGGCGAAAAATGCCGGTCACGACGTGACGGTTCCCTTCAAGCCGGGACGCACGGATGCGCTGCAAGAGAAAACGGATGTCGAGTCCTTCGCCGCGCTTGAGCCGACTGCGGACGGGTTCCGCAACTACAAAGGCGGCAAACACAGCGAATCGCTCGAAGAGCTACTGGTCGATCGGGCGCAGTTGCTGTCCCTGTCAGCTCCTCAGATGACGGTTCTCCTGGGCGGGTTGCGCGTCCTGGGTACAAACTTTGGAGGGTCTAAACACGGCGTCTTCACCCATCAACCAGAGACGTTGACCAATGACTTCTTCGTGAACCTGCTCGACTTGGGCACGACGTGGAAGGCGACTTCTGAAGATGAATATGAGTTTGAGGGGAGCGATCGCAAAACAGGCGACCTGAAGTGGACTGCTACCCGTGTTGACCTCATCTTCGGCTCAAACTCTCAGCTCCGCGCCTTGGCGGAAGTCTATGGATGTGTGGACTCGCAGCAGAAGTTTGTCAATGACTTTGTGGCGGCGTGGGACAAGGTGATGAACCTTGACCGCTATGACCTCCGCACAGTCTTAGCGAAAACCTCTGCCAGGAGTTTCTAGGCGTAACTTCAACCGATTATCCGCGATCGGAGAGCGAGGTTACGTTAACCCGCGGCAATCCTAAATGCCGGTAGAAGCTAGAGACAAAAATGAGAGCGGCGTTTCAACTTGTCTTGAAACACCGCTCTCAGGTTTAGGCCCTGATGCCAAAGCTGTTTAGAAACATGAACGCGATATTAGCCACGTTGTAAGATGTGCCAATGGTATCGGGGTAGTAATAAATATGTAGTGATTTAATATTTATTGCCTCAAAGTCGAGTTGTAATGATGGACAAAATACCAAATAGCACCAATATGGTTTTCTAACTTTTTATAAAATGAGAAAGTCTTTCTTACAAGATGTGACATTAGGTTAATGCTGGATAAGATCGATATAGGAGATAATATTCAGCAAAGGTGACAGATAACACCCAAGAACCCGGACTTTACCTGCTTTCGTTTCTGTTTAATCCCTTAAAATTAGGGTGTTATCCAGCAGATACGACGGATAATCCACCCCCCGGTAAAGGTATTATCCAGCACATTTGTTGAATACTGAAGTTTCTACTGTCCCGGCTTAACCGGGTAGCCACGATGCTGATTAGGCCAACAAAAACAGCCCTAAGTTCCCTAGGTTATGAACTAGATTGCCGTGAGGAGGCTTTTGGTTATCTAAGGGATTCCTCCGATGTACTCGGACAGCCAGAGCAATTGCGACGGAGGATGCAACAAGACGGTTACTTATACTTAAAAGCCTTTCTTAACTCTGAAGAGGTTTGGCAAGCTCGTCAGGAAATTGCAGCTTGTTTAGCTGCTGAGGGAAGCTTGGAACTTGAGGGCCCTGTTCTAGATTGCATCGCTAAACCTGGATTAAACATACATTTCCGTCCTGATTTAGCAAGCAGGAGTTCAACACTGAAAACACTGCTTTATTCGGGACGGATGATGGAATTTTTTGGAACTTTTTTAGGCGGTCAAGTCCGACATTACGATTACACCTGGCTGAGAGCCGTCGCCCCAGGAAAAGGAACTTACGCTCATTGTGACATTGTGTATATGGGACGGGGAACTGACAAGCTTTACACGGCTTGGACTCCATTAGGCGATATTCCTTGGGAATTAGGGGGGTTAATGATTTTGGAAAATTCTCATCATCTAGAGACTATTAAAAATAGCTATGGATGTAAAGATGTCGATCGCTATTGTACCAACAGAAAAACGGCTCATTTGTATGCGTCCAATCAAAAAGGGTGGGATGGAGCCTTATCCAAAAACCCGGTTTCTTTGCGCTGTAAATACGGAGGACGTTGGTTGAGTTCCGAATTCGAGGCTGGAGATGTTCTGATTTTTGGTATGTTTACCATTCATGCCAGTTTGGATAACCATTCTCCTTCTATTCGACTCTCCTCGGACAGCCGTTATCAATTGGCATCTGAACCAGTGGATGAAAGGTGGGTTGGCAGTAACCCTATTGGTCACTCTACTGCTGCTAAGCAAGGTCAGATTTGCTAGAAGAAGACTTTCGTATTGAGTCTTGTCGTCGAAGGTAGAAGCAAAAATCAAAAATTATCGACTGTGCCAGTTCAAAGGGCAGAATGTGGGTTTCAAATGCAGCGGATAGACCGAAACGCTTTCTGCTTCGTTTTAAGTTCTCTGCCGCCGCTGAACGCGACTTTTAGACCGCTATGTATGCGACATCAGCTACAGGTTGCAATCAAATAAAGGCTAATCGTTGGAGGTTCTAATTGGAACTTCACGAGAATTGCAGGTACGACCAATGCTTCGAGACAGAAGTGTGACTGCGAGATTCACAGTTTGAAATCTGATGCAAGCGATCGCATACTCTCCTTCAACTTACTCCTGTAGATAGAGGGAAGTTTTAGAACTGCCTACTAAAACACGCTCAAATCGTTCGTTAATTTGAAGCATTTGTATTTTTTTGCGTTGCAGGTACGGGATGCTGGGAACCTATGCTGCAAACAATCAGAGGAGAGGTGCTGTGAGAGCTCGAAGACGGCAATTATTATTCCGCGATCGCTCGATCGTTCTGCGCTTCTCGATCGTCGCCCTTGTCGTTTCTGAGGGAAACTAAAACCGAACCAAAAACCCAAACCATAACCTCAACGCGCCCCCCATTGCCCAAACTCCCCGAATGCGAGCGCTGTCTCCTCTACGCGCACAACCCACACCTCGTCTGTGCAGTCCATCCCGCAGGCCCCAACGCCGATACTTGCTCCGACTTTCGAGAAGACCCCGACGCCGCATCGGATGAACTGTGGGAACCAGAAGGTGCGAGCTACTACAACGGCGAACTCATCCTGCAACCGAGGCAGCGGTGGACGCGAGAAGAACAATTGAAGCTGCTGGATACCCATCCACTGTTTACCGATCGATGTCCTCAATGTGAAATGACTTATCCCAAGTACGAAACACCCGGTGCATTGGGATTGCGTCCGTTACGGGTGGGTGGATGATTCGGTGTGAGGTCGAAATGTCTATTATTTGCCAACGGACTTGTTGGCGCTGACTGTGATGGAATATTATGCTGTCTATGGGTTTGAGTTTTAAAGTATGTCAGGAAATACTGGAAAATCTTAAAGCTACTGAGTCGTGGCTGTTTCAGCCGTCTGTGTTAGAAGGGCAGATGAAACGGTTTATGCTGTTATTGGATTTAAAGCGGCGATGTTTGGTAAGTTTTGAGAGTGGTTTGGCGTTGGAAACGATTAATCAAGGTTTGCCTGTTGTGGCGTTTTGGAGCGATCGCATTCATCAACGTTTACGTGACAATCTTAGTAGTTTTGCGACAGCAGGCGATCGCATAGTTTAATTTTGTGCATATGGCTCAAAGTAAATATCTATAGCGTTGCTGACTCAAGATAGGAACCCGATAGCTGAAAGCTATCAACACTCATTTGGAGTTTTGCAGAATCACGCCCCGCTCAGCAACGCCCAATTTACTTATATGTCTGCGTTAGAAGCGACAGATGCTTAACAATGTGCTTGAATAAAGTCAAACATCGGGCGGAAAACCTCAAAGCACGAAGCATCAAGGGTAGGTATAATGTTTTCGGCCAATTTTACTTTCTTTCCTTTAAATGGGATTTCCTTATATCCATTACAGTCTTCCATTGTGTAGGTAGTCCTGCATAGTCAGGAATATTTGTTATAACTTACTTATTCAATCTGCCTTAATTTTTCGCTTGTGAAATGTGTCATATCTAGCCCTGTCGAGTTCAATTTGGCTGGCTTGCATCGAAGCAGCTTTACGGTTGGCGATCGTATCCGGCAGACCGATGTACAACCAAAATTGTTTTCCTTGCCATTACCAAACTAAACGGAGCCGGTCCTTAAAAATCTTGACCTTCACAGAGCCTTTTGGCATATCGCAGATTTATCGCACTTTTTGTCTGAGTATGTCAGATCTTGTCACCCCTTATTGAGAATGACAATATCCTGCAAAATCTACCAAAAATAATGGAATCCTTAGTGTATAAGGATTCCATCTATCGGAGCGGCGGGATTTGAACCCACGACCCCTACTACCCCAAAGTAGTGCGCTACCAAGCTGCGCTACGCCCCGACAGCTTTAATAGCTTAGCATAGAATTCCCGAAAAAGTCAAAAAACTTTTAAAACTTTTGCAGCCTGCACCAAACTCGGAACCGCAGCCGCCGGCCAAAAACCCTCGCACCTCCTGCCAGCATTCAAGATCAATTGTACGCTGTAAGCTTGGGGATAGCCTTCCACCTGCACCCACAGCAAGTCGCTTTCTGCTTCAATGGCGATTTTTTCCTCGTCCATTAACTCAGAGGCTATTTGACTCATTGTGCCGGCTAATTGCCCCAACAATCGGCAAAAATCGTTCAACTCAGCCTCTGTGAGTTCGATCGCCCAACCGTCGCCAGCCACCAAACCCTTAAACTCCTCCGCCTCCGGGTTCCATCCCAAACGCCACCCAACATCGGTTTTAATTACACGTTCCACCATTAAGAAATTTTAGATTTTAGATTTTGGATTTTAGATTAGTAGGGCTTACCCATAAATACGAAAGAAAACGGGTTTTTTACCTGTGTTAAAGGCTCAACAGCAATATTTCCGTAAAAAACTCGGTTTCTGTATCCATGAGTATTAAGGTGCCAGCAACTTCGCATCTCCCGGCTGCGGCTGCGGTATCTCCGGGGAATTCGATCGCCCTTGTGGTTTTTCCCCCGCCTGTGTGCGCCCACCCCCGGAATTCTCCGTAAAAACATCTACCAAAGCTTGAACCAAAGCATCGCGCTGTGCTCTATTTAACCTTTGAATAGCCGCACGATCCTGTTCCATTGGATTTGAGCGCAAAACGTCTTTTCCCGGATACACGCTTTCTACCAAATAATCGGGAGTCGCCCCCAAATAGTCAGCTAAACTCAACTTCCAATCAAAGCGGTAATTCGGCGGTCGTCCTTTGACAAATACGTGATATCGAATCAACCGCCCGACTAAAGTATTGGTAGGATCGACTTTTCCAGTTTCTTGAGAAATGTAGTTATTTTCGATCGGGAAATCCGGCAATTTTTCGTATACCAATTTCCACGCATCTTGCACCCTCACTTGCGGTGCCGCAGATTGTTGAGCCACCCGCTGCACTGAGGCAGACTCAGAACTCCGCAGCAGCGAAGGTTCCAAAGCCGACATACTCAGTTCCCCGGATTCCAATACCCAACTCAAAAGCGTGAAAATCGCCACACTCAAAGTAACGAACAGAAAACTTAAGCCCTGCTTTAATCTATTCACGGTTTTGACAATAATTTCAAAAATAGAATAATTTCATAAACTTACCTTCAAGCAGATGTCCTAGTTTCTAATTTTAGGACTTAGGGAAAGAAACCCGGTTTAGGTAAATCAGAAGTTTGTCAACGAGACAGCTAAGAAGAAACCGGGTTTCTCGCCCTGGCCCGCCAGTCTAGTTTGAGAAAGTTTTGAGTGTGGAGTTTAAAAAAATTGCTCGCAATTCACCACTCAAAACCCAAAACTCCCGAAGTCTAGATGTCTCCGATAATTTCCGGCTGAGTCAGTTCGTCCGACATCTCAAATATTGCCCGCATTACAGGTTTCATTTGATGGTCGTCCATATTGTCAAAATCTTCATAGCGACGGCGTTTTGCGCGGTTCGCCACCTGCACCGTAATCCGATAGCGGTTGGATGCACCGTTAATCAACTCTTCCGCCCGACGGGTTAGCTGAGTTGAATCGAAAGTTGGACGCTTAACCATGAGACTCCCTACTTTATGTAATGTTACATTCTAGTCTAGTATGTCAAGATTCATAATTTATTAAGTGAGTATCATTGCTTATGCAGGTAGCAACAGCCTATTCCTTTGGTCACTTGCATCGGGGAAATTCTCATCCCCTCAGATTGGTTGCTTTCGGCGACAGCTTAATCTACGGTTTCGGCGACGGTGTAGGCGGTGGCTGGGTGGAAAGATTGCGGCGCCAGTGGATGTTACCGGAGAGTGCAGGACACGTTTTATACAATTTGGGCGTTCGGGGCGATCGCACCTATCAAGTCGCCCAGCGGCTCGAAAACGAGTTTCGCCAGCGTGGCGAGCTCAGAAACCGCGTCCCGGATGCGATTATTCTTTCCGTAGGCCTCAACGATTCGGCGAGAGTGCAGTCGCCTACCGGGCGCAGCTACACTGAGTTTGAACATTTTAAAACTGTTTTGGATAATTTATTAGACACTTCCAAACAACTTTGTCCGGTGATATTTGTCGGGATGGTGCCGGTGGATGAAAGTAAAATGCCTTTTCAAGATTGTTTGTATTACAGTCATGCTGACCAATATCGGTATAAAGAAGCAACGAAATTAGCTTGTCAGTTGCGGGGAATTCCCTATTTAGATATTTTTGATAAATGGATAAATCGGGGCAGTGATTGGTGGCGATCGCGCTTGATTGCAGATGGGCTGCATCCCAATGCAGCGGGCTATCAATCTTTATTTGAAGATGTGACAAGTTGGGAGCCGTTAGCCTCTATTAGTCAATAGTCAATAGTCATTAGTCAGTAGTCAGCTAGGCTGTTGCGCCTTTAATGCAGCTTGTCTAAAAAACTGTGTAATTAATATTACTCTTTTTTTGCAAGCAGCTATGTGCGTATATACTCTACTGTGAATGAGAACTTCAGCTTAGGGATTCCGCTTGCCTGTAATAAACTTGCGATCGTCTCTACACTTGTCTTGTACGACATATTATCTTTAGAACCAAACGGAATATCTGCTTTCCATTTTCCATTTAAAGTGACAGTTACTGTAGCGGGTGTGATAAATCTTCTCGGCGATACATACACTTTTTCTATATATCCTTCTTCTTCGTTGAGCTTTACTTTAGCAAAGTCAGACAAGGAGGCTTCTAGCAGCAACCAAAACACTCTATCTACTGTGGTTTGCAAATAAACTTCTTTGTAAATTTTATGCTGAGAACCTTGAGTTTTCCTCCCTTTTGCACCGTATATGCTGTTGCTTATAGGAAAAACTCCAGACTTGACATCTGTCTTTCCTATTGGTTCTTTTAAATCGCAAAAGAATGGCTTAACAAATATCATCATTCTTTTATCTCTACTACTGTCTATGTAATTATCATCTTTTGGTATGCACTCTAAATACTTATTTACCTCATAACGATTTAAGTCAATACCACGTTCCGTTAACAATGCCACGAGATATTGCTTCTTATTAGCAAGATTAGCTAACCTTACAAGCATACCTGTATTACTATCCCGGACAGTTGTTGTGTTGGTTGGTAATACTTGCTTTTTACTAAAATCTATCTCTTCATTAAAAAGTAATTTAACCAAATCTTGTTTATAAGGATATATTCGTTCTATAGCCTTGCGGGAAAGTCTCTCATATAGGTCATCTTGGTTATCTTTAGCCAAAGATATCCCTCCAATCCCAAGCAAACACTTATTTTTTAGGATGGCTAAAGAAGCTTCATCAACAGCCCTAACCTCTACATTTGCCACTTGAGTCAAATCGTACCCTTGAATGTATTGTAATGCTTCTCGATCGATTCCATATACTTCTATAACTAACCCATTAACCAACAATCTTCTCACGGCTAATTCATAAATGGGTTTACCTTTATAAGTATAAGCAAATTCCCAATTAGTATAATAATTACTGCGCTTTCTAAAAATCCTTCTCAGGAAACGCATTTCTGAGTTCCAGTTGTAGCCTAATTCACTTAAATTTATGCAAATATGTATTACAGTCAGAGGCAAAACAGCCTTTTTTACTCTCCAATTATCTTGCCAATAGATAGACGTTTCGATAAATTTAAGGTCTTCTTGTCGGGCGGATTCTACACCTAATACAAAACTGTAAGGGGCTAGGCTAAATAACGTTTCCCGTAATAATCTCTCTGTGGGAGCTAATTTCTTAGCCTTGACTTGAGTTCCATTCAACTGCGGGCTGTAATGCTCAATCCGCTGCTGTTCGATAATATCAAGTAGCGATTCAGGCAATAATTCGTAGTAGATAGTAAACTGTTTTTTTCGTTGCTTTTGTAGTTGATCTAGTCTGTGGTGACTATCACCTGTCCACCGGGTACGAAGATTCTTTGCTTTTCCGATGTACCAAATTATGGAGTTTTCATCTACAACGTAATATATTCCAGATTCTTCGGGCAGTAGTGTTCTGCTCTTTAAACTTATATGAGGTAATTGCAAGATCTGTTCGTCTGCACTCATATTTTTGTTTTCTAGTTGATGCGATGTGTCTCTAGAGCTAATATTCTCATCTGGGCGCGCTAATGTCAAGGGAACTCGCAGTTCTTCTCAAACCGCTTTGTCCGTAAATCCTGTTAATTCTAGAGACAAGGTAGTCATTAGACAGCAGTAACAATCAAGTAGAGTGCGTCAGCTAGCATTATTTTCGCTATAAACTAACAATCTCACAACTGACGCACGCCGGCAAAAAACGGTGCGTCAGATTCATACTTTCCGTGTAAATTAAAAATCTCAAACCTGACGAACCCTACCACTGATTGTATTCTTGACCATCAAGTAAAACTTTATAAAATGCTCAGTAACCAGGTGGGTGTTGCAAACTACCAACCACTTTGTCGATCGCTTCTGCGATCGCCAACAACTCCATTTCACGCCACCGCTTACCAACAATTTGCATTCCAACCGGTAAACCATTTTGAGTTTGTCCAATTGGAATTACCACCGCAGGATGTCCGCTCAAATTAGAAGGCATGGTGTAAGCCCCGTTTGCCACTGAATAAGGATAGGATCTGCCATCAATGTCAACTGCACTCCAAGCGGGACGATGGGTAAACGCAGCGGTTGCAGCAACGGGACAAAGCCATACATCCCACGGTTCTAATGCCTCATCTATATGGGCAGTGAAGCGATCGCGCTGTGTGAGTGCCTCGAAATATCCTTTCAAACTTGGATTCAATATCTCAGGTAGGAATCTGCTGAAATCACCCAATTTTCGGAGTTCCTTGTCGCCTTGGGTTGCGGTGCGGAAGATTAACTCTAAACTACGACGCACGTTATATCTATCCTGCGGTTGAGCGTAGATAGTGAGGTACATTGAAATCCGTCCGTAGAGATTTAATATTTTGGATAGGTCAAAGTCTTTGGGAAGCCAGCGTTCGGTTTGGACACCTGCGTCAGAGAGTGTCTGCACGATCGACTCCATAGCTGCTCGAATTTCAGAAGCAACGGGAACTTCGGCCCATTCAGCAGTCCAAGCGATTTTGAGATGCTGCAAAGGCTTGCCAGATGGTCGATCGAGCGGAACCGGCGGGACATCGGGGCGTCGCAGATCCGCGCCTGCAATTAACGAAAAACAAAGCCGGATGTCTTCGAGCGATCGAGCAAAACACCCAACGGTCATCATTTGCCGAATAGACAGGGGCATTCCCGGCACTTCAGGAATCTGCCCTGCTGTAGAAATACGGCGATCTGTCGGCTTTAAACCATATATCCCGCAGAAATGAGCAGGCTGACGCACCGAACCCCCGAAATCGTTCCCCAAATCTAACGGTGAAAGTCCTGCTGCGACAGCCGCGGCACTGCCCCCGGAACTGCCCCCAGGTGTGTAGTCAAGATGCCAAGGATTATTCACCCGTGGAAACAGAGAATTTGTGCTTTGATAATCGGCTGCTAGTTCCGCCATGTTGGTTTTTCCCATGATGACAGCACCTGCTGCCCGCAATCTCGCAACAGCAGTTGCATCCTGTTGAGGCACATAATCTTTGAGGGGAATATAGCCTGCTGTGGTGCGGAGTCCGGCTGTTTCAAAAATGTCTTTAATCGTGATGGGAACCCCATGTAAAGCACCCCAGTTTTCTCCTCTGGCTAGGGCTTCATCGGCAAGTCTTGCTCTAGTACGAGCATTGTCTTCATCCAGCGTACAAATGGCGTTTAGTTTCGAGTTGTGCTTGGCGATTTGATTAAGGTAAGCGTCGAGAACTTCGACGGCAGAGACTTCGCGATCGCGAATCATTCGCGCTAGCTGATGGGCAGAGGCAAACGTCAGGCTACTCATAAGCAACAAACAGGTATTTCTCGATCGAGTCAATTATATTCACTTTTAGTTAATAAAGTTAACTAATATCCAACGGCTTTGTCTCTAAATCCTGTTAATTGCAGAGACAAGGTAGATAAGGGAGATAAGCAACATAAGGATTTTAAGGAGTTTAAGCATTTTAAAATCCCAAAACAAGCCTCAAAATATTTATTTTAAAAGACCGTATCTTCCCCGCACCAGAAGTAAAATTCTTCAATAATGATTACATAACTGAGGGAAAGAGCAAGTTGGACAGGAATCAATCAGCCTATCAAAAGCTTAGTTCTTCTCAATAAAAAAAATGTGTAACTTGGAGAATCAAAAATGTCTGTATTACATCGCATTAAATCCGGTACATCTGTTTTATTAACCTTGGGAACAGTTGCCGGAACCGCAGCGCCGATGCTAGCTCCCGCGCCTTCTTTTGCTCAGACAGCTTTTTCGGATGTTAATAATAACTACTGGGCAAAAGACTTTATTCAAGATTTGTCAGAAAGAGGAATTATCAAAGGATTTCCCGATGGCAGTTTCCGCCCGGATGCACCGGTAACGCGGGCTGAATTCGCGGCAATGATCCGTTCTGTGAAAAAGGCAAAAACCCGCGCTGCTGTTAGGTTTGCCGATGTTCCGTCTAATTTTTGGGCAAGCGGGGCGATCGCCGAAGCTTACGAAATGGGATGGATGTCTGGCTATCCCGGCAATGTTTTCAGACCGACACAGCAGATTCCTCGCGTTCAAGTTGTAGTCGCTTTAAATAACGGCATGGGCTATGAGCCTAAGTGCGATTTTCAAGATGTTCTCAGCTACTATAATGATGCGGGTGAGATTCAAAGTTATGCTGTTAAAAGCGTTGCTGCTGCTACTGAAAAACAGTTGGTTGTCAGCTATCCCAGTCCTAAATCTCTCAAACCGAACAAGTCAGCAACGCGAGCTGAAGTAGCTGCTTTTATCTATCAAACATTAGTGAGTACCAATCAAGCCAGAGCAATTAATTCTCCTTACATTGCTAAGATTGATGTTAGCGAATCTGTTGCTGTGCAAATTCCCAGTGGGGTGACTATCCCCATTGAATACACAAAAGGCAAGATTTTGCTCGGCCCCAATGACAAGTCTCCGATTACGCTGACTGTAGCTGCGGATATCACGGGCGATAATGGCCAAGTGCTGATACCGGAAGGCTCAAAAATTAGCGGTGAATTGCGATCGACTGCTTCGGGCGTTCAATTTGTGGCTCTAGAATTAAGTATAATCAACGGCAGCAGAGTGCCTCTCAATGCCACTTCGCAATTGATTACTAGGAAAGAAACTGTTACCAAGGGCGTTAATGTTGGCAATCTGGTTAAGAATACGGCGTTGGGTGCAGCAGCAGCGGCGGCCATCGCAGGTGTTACGGGCGATCGGGCGATCGCGACTGAAGAGGTGCTCGGCGGTGCGGGAATCGGGACTTTGATCGGAGTGTTTTTGGGTCGAGATAAAGTCGATTTGTATGCTGTTAATCCCGACACCGATTTAGATTTGCTTTTGAATTCCGATTTGGTAGTTGGTACTGCCACCACAGACATTTGTAAGGCTCGATAGAGCCGATACTTGGCAATTTCCTCAAACCCCTCGCCTTGCAGGAGAGGGGCTTTAATGTGTGTATTTTACCTCGCTACAGGTGCATCTAATCAACTAATTAGTCATGGATTTTCTTTAAGTGTGAATTTCTACGGACATCCCAAACTTTCTCGGGTAGAAACTCCCGTCACGGGATTGACACCATATGCTTTCTCGCACATGATACTCACTTGATAAGCGTCGATAATCGCGTCAGTAAAATCAGCCCCGGAAATTGCAGCATCAAAAAACCGAGTGCGAGTCATAATTGCCTCGGAAAAATTAGCATTAGTCAAATTAGCGCCGTCGAATGTAACTCTATCTGCCAAAGCACCGGAGAGGTTGGCACCTGACAAGTTGGCATTCAGCAAAACTCCCTTAGTCAAAATCGCATTAGTTAAATCAGCACCTTGAAAATTGGTTCCCCGCATTTCAGCAGCGACAAATGTTCCCCCCGCTAAATCCGAGTTGGAAAAATCGCGATCGGACAAATTAATATTTGTGTAATTAATACTTGTTTTCGGCAGGGCAAATGCCGGAGTAGCACTCAGCAGCACCCACCCCAAAGCCAACACTAAACTTACAAACAGGCTCAAGAAAATTCGGAAGACACTTTTCATGATGATGGGAATGGGGAATGAGGAATGCAGAATGGTTGACTGTTGACTGTTGACAACTAACAACTAACAACTGACTAATAACTAATTAAAATCGTTTTACCCAATCTTCGCCAACGCGAAGTGTAAAGTCAGAATTGATTTCACCGGTAGAAGATGCTTCAATTTTACCGCCGCCTAACTCTTTTTGCAGTAGATTGGCTGCCTCTAAATCGCCTTGCTGAACAATAATTTGACTGTGACGCTGCTTCTCGGGCGAATCCTGCACTACAGATACATTAAAAAAGCCCTTTTTTGTGAGAAACTCACCAACGGTTTTGGCTGCTGTCGGTTTGCTAGAAGCATTTTGGACAGCTATTTTGATGTTTTTGGGCAAAGCAGACTCGGTTGGGTTGCGAAATCGTCCTTGGGCAAAATCCGGCACACCCGGGTTTAAATATTGTGCGATAATGCGATCGACCCCGATCGCATCTACAATCCAATAACTCCTCAAATCGGCTTGTTCTGAACTAGAACTTCCAGGCAACATTACCATTTTAAAATTCTCTCGCTCCAATTGCAAACCAAAATTTGCCAGCGTCAATATTTCCTCATAATTTAGGTTTGTGTCCACATATTTTTGCATCAATCGAACAATTTGTGGCAAGCGCACCAATACTGATGGACTTGCGAGGCGGTCCCGAAGAGCTTGAATTAAAGATTGCTGCCGCTGAATGCGGCCGATATCTCCTAAACCGTCGTTGCGAAATCTAGCAAATTGTTCTGCTTGTTCTCCGTTGAGAGTTTGCCATCCCTTGGCTAAGTTTATTTTTAACTTTTGGGCGCTATCTGTATAGGACATCGCGCGAGGTACAAATACCTCAACTCCGCCCAACAAATCGACTAATTCCCGAAACGCACTGCTGCTGACTCGCACGTATCGTTCAATTTTCGTATTGTTCAGCATACTGCTAACTAATTGCGTCGCCAAAGCTGCTCCTCCCGTAGCATTGGCTTCGCTAATTTTGCTGAAGCTCATTCTGGGAACTTCGACTTTAGTATCTCGTGGAACTGAAAGCAAACTAATAGATTTATCTCTAGGATCGAGGTGGAATAAGAGTATTGTATCGCTGCGACCGTTAAATATCTTAGGGCCGACGGCAGGTTCCGGCACGCCGTCAATTCCCAATATCAAGATATTAACTGACCGCGACAGGCGGTATCCAGAGCGGTTGGAGGATAGATAGTCAAAGCCAGTCGCCTCTAATACTCTATTGATAATTGGGGGCTCCACGGGAGCTAACAGGGCAGTAATTGCCCCCATTGTGGCCGAGATGGCGGCGGTGAAGACTAAGAAAAATACCCCCACTACATATACGAAGAACTTAGGCTTTTTTCGAGATGTTTGATCGACTCGTTCAACAAAGTTTCTTTTAAAAATTGACAAGTTTTTCATTGACTTGCTGTTGGTTATTGCAGTTTTTCAGCTTTGCAGTAAAACTTGGGCGGTGCTTCTGGAAAGTATTTGAGCAAAGCGGGACACAGCCAGCCTTCGAGATTTTTCGCTTCCCACCGATACCAGTTACCCCCGTATTCTGCTTTCAACCACAGCATTTCTGCTTGATATCCGGGAAATGGATTGGCTGAAAATAAAAGTCGGAAACCTTGGGCGGCATTGGGAATGTCTGCGACAAGCGCGTTAATCATTTCGGGGACGCCCTGAACAAATGGTTCTCGGACAAGTCCGACTCGCTCGTCGTCAAAAACCCAGGTGTACTGTTCGCGATAGGGGTAAATTACCATCATGGCATTGGACATGGTATTCGCCTCTTTTCATTTCCTTTGTTTTGTCTGCAAAAATGCAAGTGTGGATACATTATATTCTGTTGCGCGGAAGTTGTGCGCTATCCGCTTTGACAACCCTGTTTTAACTTAGGAATTTGCGCGGGTTATTTACAAATTTTATTCGGTTTGGGTGGATGAGCCAAGTTTAGGGATGTGGGGTTTGAGAGCTGTTTTTTTGGTAATTTTTTATTTGAGGTAATTAGTAGCAACATAAAAGAGGAAGAAAGGTGATTCCTTGAATAATTATTACTTTTTCTGATCCTATTTGTATAAGCTTTACTACCTTTATAGTCAAAACGAATATAGCGGTTATCAAAAAAGTGAGGTATGCCCTATGCCCTATGCCGGAGAGTACCTCATCTTTCTGAGAAAGGCTATAGTCTGTATTCTCCCAAACTATGATAACCGAGACCCTAACTACAAACCTATAAGTGTTTGTAGCTGGGTGTTATGTTTCTTCTCGGGAAGCTCCAGCTCACATTCTCGTCAGCTCAACCAGCGCCTTAGCTAAATATTGGTACTGCGGCAAAGTATTGTATAACTGAGCCGAAATCCTCACCAACTGCTTGCTAGCATCCGGCCAAGGAATCACCGGAACTTCAATTTTAAAAATCTCCCACAGCGCCTCTTGCAAAGGTGGAATTCCTCCCTTTGCAACCACATCCGACTGGGAGTCTGCCAGTGGCACAACAGCCATCGAACCCACCATTCCATCAGGACAAGGCAGTGGCAAACCTAATTTGTCTGCCAATATTTTTCTCCCCGCCAACGCCAAAGCATGATTTTTTGCCCTCAATTCCGGCCAGCCGCCGCTCAACAAAGAACCCATAAAATCAATAGCTACAGGCACGCACAAATAAGGACTCGGATCGACAGTTCCCATCCAGTCAAACTCTAATTGAAAGCGCGATTTATCAGCGCGCGGCGAGTTAGCACCGTGACTGATTGTAGTTGGTCGAATGGCATCTTGTTTGTCGCGCCGCACGTATAAAAAGCCCGCACCTTTCGGCGCGCACAGCCATTTGTGGCAATTTCCCGTATAGTACGCCGCGCCAATTTCATCTAAATTCAGCGCTACCATTCCCGGCGCGTGAGCTCCGTCTACTAATACATCCACGCCACGGTTAGCTAACTCGCCGACTAACTGTTTGATTGGAAAGATTAAACCTGTTTGGCTGACAACGTGGTCTAATAAGGCTAACTTTGTTTGCGGTGAAACGCACTTAATTATTGCTTCAATAATTTGGTCTGGTGACTCAATGGGAAAGGGGACTTCTGCGACTATTACTTTAGCGCCTGTACGCTCGGCTACAAAATTCAGTGTGTTGCGGCAAGCGTTGTATTCCTGATTTGTAGTTAGCAATTCGTCGCCCGGAGCAAAACAGAGCGATCGCAAAACTGCATTTACTCCCGTCGTGGCATTCGGCACAAACACTAAGTCATCCTCAGCCGCACCGATAAATGTTGCTAACTGATTTCTTGCATTATCCAACAAGGGTTCAAATTCCCGCATTAAAAAGCGCAAGGGTTCTCTTTCCAGTTGTTCCCGAAAAGCGGTTTGCGCTTCCAGTACGGGAATCGGACAGGCTCCAAAAGAGCCGTGATTGAGGAAAGTTATATTGCGATCGAGCAACCAATATGCGTTAATCATTAGTAATTAGTAATTAGTCATTAGTCATTAGTCAGTTAGCTGTCAACAGTCAACCATTAACCATTTTACCTTTTAATTTCTCAAACTCTTCTAATGTATTGCAATTGGATAACATTACTGCTTCTCGTTCCCCTACAGGTAAAGGGATTGCGGGGATTTGATTTAACCAAACTTGAAAGGAACGCCCACCTTTGTCAATAAAACTTTGCAAACTGAGCAGAGCTTTTTGGCGGTAGAAGCCACACAAAGGCTCCCAGCGCGAATTTTGATAAGGCACAACAGCTAAAGTAGATGGGGAAAACTCTGTTAACTGACTCGCCCACTTTTGAATAATCTCGGCATCCAACAAAGGCAAATCGCAAGCTAACAGTAAAATCCACTCGGCGGCTATTTCTTTCAATCCCTGAGTCAATGCAACCAAAGGCCCGGAACCGGGATTGTACTCTACCAGAAATTGGGATGTTTCGGTTAAGGTCGATCGATAGCGATCGGGCCAAGCAGTCAGAACATAAACTGCTGGCCCTACAACTGCGGCAACTTCCAACGCTCGCTGCAATAGGGATTTGCCCTCAATTTCCAGCAGAGCTTTATCCCTACCCATCCGCGAACTTTGACCGCCTGCAAGCACAATTACAGCAATTTTATTATTAGTCATTGGGAAGAAGGAAGAAGGAAGTTCGGCAACGGATTATGTAACGGATGTAACGGATGTAACGGATGTAACGGATGTCAGGAAGAAGGAAGAAGGAAGAGGGAAGAAGGAAGAAAAATTTCTCCATGTAGGGTGCTGTGTACAAAACCTGCTAAATGTAGTGTGTCCACCGCACAAAACCTCATTAATTATTCTTAACCAAAAACATTAACGGCTTGGCTAACTTCCTCAAGTTTTTGCACGACTTGACCGCTACTCAATAAAGTTTCTGCCTGAATCAAACCCGAGTTCACATCCAAACAAACTCCGCTGCGCCACAGATAAAATCCGCCGTTCCAGATAGCAGACTGCATCAATTCCGAGGGTTTTCCCAGCAACACTTCCTGCATTTGTTTTAATAACTCAGAGGCTGATTCAAAGGCAGGATTGGTGCTGCTAAAACCATAATCTCCGTGGGCTAAAAGCACTCGCTCGAACTCAGTGTCCGGCTTAGCAATGCCGATAATCGCAGTACGATCACGCGGCAAATCGCAGCTTCCCTCCAATCCTTTGACTGTGGTATAATTTTTGATTCCCCGCAACTCAAAGGCTTTTTGAAACATACCTTCTGTCGGCGGGTGGACGTAGCCGGAGATGACGTTAACGTCCCCGGCACAGGGACACCACATCAACTCCATTGTCGAAAAAGGTGGCCGTTTGCCGATTTCGCGGCGGTAGGGAACTAAAGCGGTGGCTTGAGGAAAATGCTTGGGAAGGTAAACAAAACCTAAACCGGTACTGTCAAAAACTTGCTGGACTTTTCCTAAACTCAGTTTTCTCCAGTCAACTCCCAAACCGCGCCAAATTTCAATCAGGGGAATGCCTTCCTTGGTTGGCATGGTATCCCCCCCGTGCATGAGGGTTGGCACGCCAGAGGCTGCTAAAATTAGGGCTGTTAAAGGGCTAATTGGAGCCGTGCGCGATCGCCCGTCGTAAGCAACGCCAAACACGGCTACGGTAGAGACGGAAAACCCTTTTTCTCGGTTTGGGGGGGCAAGCATAGGCCCCAATTCTTCATAAGCATCGAGCATTCCGGCTAATTCTTCGCCAGTGGGCCGTTTAATGCGGTGGGAAATCATAAAAGCTCCAATTTGAGCCGGTGTTGCTTCTTGGAGCAGCATCATCCGCGTGGCTGCTGCTGCTTCGGAGCGAGTTAAGTTTTCTCCTGTGTGTGTTCCGCTGCCAATTTTTCGCAGCAATTCTCTAAATGCGTGACTCATAACTTGTGAAGTTGGTAATTGTTAGTTGGTAGTTGGTAGTTAGTAATTGGTAGTTAGTAATTGGTAAGATTTGAATCCTTTTAAATTTAAAATTCCGAACTCTCAATTCAAAATTATCGAATTAACTCCCTGATTTTTCTAGCTTGATTACATCACATGGCGGGACAAATTCGCGTACCAGATTCCAGAAATGGGCGATCGGCGGAATTTGCATTCGATCGTGAGTTGTCACCAACACCACTTCGCGAGTCCAAGTCGGATCGGTCGCCAATTGACCGATGGTCGAAACCTTGGAAGTTGATCGCTCTTGGGCGATCGACCGAACGGCTAAAGTGCGATCTGTTTTCGCCTCCAGCAAAGCTGAATGCGGCAGCAAAGCAATCAATTCTCCCTGTCGCACCACACCCCGAAAAGCATCAAGAGTGTTGAGTTCCAAAACAGCATGAAGTTTAGCACCGATGCGTCCAAATTGTTCTTGCACCATCCGCTGCATTCCGTACCCGTCCTTAAATACCACTTGCGGGTAACAAACCAATTCCGGCCAAGGTACTCGATCGTACTGGGCCAGGGGATGACCCGCCGCCATCAACACCTCGACCGGCTCATTGTAGAGCACCTCAACCAACATTTCCGGGGCTTGGGTAAAATGGCGGTTGTTCATCACCACCGCTATATCCACCAAACCGTCTTTGAGGACTTTCAGGGCTCGATCGCTTCCGAGGGATGTCACCCGCAACTGCACGTCTGGATAGTCGCGGCAAAACTTTTGCAGCACAGGCGGCAAATAAGCAGCGCAAACCGAATGAATCGCAGCCACGCAGAGTTCCGGCTGCTTTCCCGACCGTAAGTCTCCCAATTCTTCAGCAGCATTTCGCCAAGCCTGACAGATTTTGCGAGCGTGAGGTAGCAGGCATTCCCCTCCCACAGTCAGTTTTGCGTGGGCCGTGCGGTGAAACAGCGACAAACCCACTTCCGCTTCTAATCCCTGCACTTGGCGGCTAATAGTCGATTGGGTAACGCCACACTTCCGGGCCGCTTGCTGAAAACTACCAGTTTCAGCAACTGAAAGAAATGCTTGAAGCTGCTCTAAGCGCATGGATGTTTAATTCGAGATGGTTTCAGAAATTTTACTGGAAGATAATCTGTGACATTAACCGATTTAGTAGCAGAATTTAGTAGACTTTGATACAGGTACAGATTACTTTTGATTCCCGGGCCAGAGGCGGGGAGGCTTCGCTCCAAGCATCAATCTGCTCCGGCATGATTTCTGAGCCTCCAAGTAGAGGTCGATTCTCCTATGTTGAAGGGATTTCTGAATCTGCAAATTTCTCAAAAAATAGATTCAATAAAGATGAATTTATCGAATATTGCAAGCTTCTAGCTAAACCGTTTCAATGAACGGCACTCTAGTAATCCCTTCATCAAGTGCGCTCAATTGCTCTGTTTTTCCGTAAGTTGTGACTTCAAAAGATAGCATTGAATTTCGTACCTCCTTGGGAATTATATTACCTCACTCTCCCTAAACCTCTCAATAAATGTACGAATATTTCATGCAGGTTAAAGCCTGCTGTAAGCTTTCCTCCCGGGACTAAAGTCACTCTTGTTTTATGTTTTTTTGTGTATAAACTAGAAATTAGCGGTTCAGCAACACAAGTGCAACTAGGATCGATCGCACAAGAAAGCCGAAATGCTGCCATTTTATTAAGATTATGTCATTTAACCACAATTTTATTCCGCAAGATGGCTGTTGCCAGTGGCAGCCCCAGTTGATGGGACTGCACGCAGCCAGCGATTTGTTAATTGCCTTGGCTTATTATTCAATTCCAGCAATTTTGACATACTATGCCCGGAAGCAGCGGAACGTGCCTTTGAGCAAGGGGTTTCTCCTATTGGGAGCCTGGTTTTTTTGCAGCGGGACAACTCACTTGATGCAAGTTTGGATGCTGGTGCATCCCAGCTACTGGCTGTCAAGTTCGATCGTCGCCGTTACCGCTATCATCTCTTTGTGGGCTGTAGCGTCCCTGATACCCTGGGTTCCTCAAATGTTGGCTTTGGCTGGGGCGGCCTCTTTTCCAGGAAATACGGCACTGGGAAATGAAAAGGTCGATCGACTGCAAGCCGACTCTGCCATTAAAAATTCCGTCCCAATCCCCACAACCGAACTCCAGCAAATTAACGAGCAATTGCTCGCAGAAATAACGCAGCGCGAGCGAGTCGAGGAACTCCTGCTTGACGCTTTAGGCAAGCTGCAAGAAAGCGAAGAACGCTTCCGCGTTTTTCAGGAATTATCTCTAGACGGATTTAACGTGTTCCGCAGCATTCGCGACGAATCCACAATTGTGGATTTTGAATGGGAATACGTCAATCCCGCAGCGGCAAAAATTCAACAACATACACCTGAAGAATTAATCGGCAAGCGATTGCTGCAAGTGCTGCCAGGTCATAAAGATAGCGGTTTGTTCGACCATTACGTGCAAGTTGTAGAAACAGGAATTCCCCTCGATACCGAGATTTATTACAACAGGGAAGGCATTGTCGGCTGGTTTCGGATTATGACCGTTAAATTGGGCGACGGCATTGCTATTTCTTTTGGCGATATTACTGGGCGCAAGCAAGTAGAAGCATCCCTGCGCGAGGCGCTGCAAAAACTCACTTCTCATTTTGAAAATACTCCCCTAGCGGTGATTGAGTGGGATGAAAATTTTCGGGTTAGCGGGTGGTCGCCGGCCGCCCAGAAGATTTTTGGCTGGGAGGAAACAGAAGTTTTAGGCAAGCATTTTAGCGAATGGAAATTTATCGATGGGGGTGAGTTTGAAGAGGTAGAATCGGCAATTTATAGTTTAAACAAACCAGGTAGTCGCTGCAATGTAGTTCGCAACAGCAATTATCATAAGGGTGGTTCGTTGGTGCATTGCGAGTGGTACAATTCGGCTTTTTACAGCGATTCGGGACAGTTGATATCGGTGCTGTCTCTGGTTTTGGACGTGACGGAACGCTTTAAATTTCTGGAAGTGCTGCGACAGTCTGAAGAGCGGTTTCGGATTGCGGCAGAAAGTGCCAGCGATTTGATTTACGAATGGGATATCGAGACCGACATCGTGCTGTGGTTCGGTCACGTAGACGAACACTTGGAGTACGAAAAAGGCGGATTTCCGAGGACAAGAGCAGCTTGGAACAGTATCTTGCACCCGCTCGACCGCGATCGAGTTTTGGCTGCAGTCGATCGGTATTTGAGTGCGCCAGACAGTTCTGCCGCCCCATTTTTTCAGGAATACCGCGTTCAGTGCCAGCGGGGCCGCTTGCTCCACTGGATCGATCGGGGCAAAGCAGTGCTTGACAAACAAGGTAATCCCTGCAAATGGATCGGCGTGATTAGCGACATCACCGCTCGCAAAGAGGCCGAAGAACAGCGGAATTGGGCATTGGCGCGGGAACAGGCCGCCCGTCGCCAAGCCGAAGCCAGCGAACTGCTTTACCGCGTTCTCGCTGAAGCCATCCCGCAAATAGTTTGGACTGCCAGAGCTGACGGCTGGTTCGACTACTACAACCAGCGCTGGTTTGAATATACTGGCTTGACGCTGGAGGAAACTCAAGGCTGGGGGTGGCAGCTCGCCCTGCATCCAGATGACGTGGAAAATTCCGTAGAAAGCTGGAAGACCTCGGTGGAGACAGGGAAGACTTACGAGGTGGAATACCGCTTTAAACGGGCATCTGACGGAGCTTACCGCTGGCATCTGGGCCGGGCATTGCCCGTGCGGGACGCTGATGGGCAAATTCTCAAATGGTTCGGGACTTGTACCGATATTGACGATCGCCAGCGATCGGCCCAAACAGCCTATTTTAGCGCTCAAGCTTTGGCTTTGCTGTCGTCGGCTTCCCTGGATTACGAAAAGGCGCTTCAAGGTTTGGCAGATTTAACAGTACCGGGGCTGGGGGATTGGTGCTGCGTGCATTTGCTTGATGCAGACGGCTCAATCCGCTTGCAAGCAGTTGCTCACTCAGATCCGAGCAAAGTCGCTCTGCTGTGGCAAATCGATCGGCGTATGCCACTAGACCCCCAGGGACGGCACGGAGTAGCAAAGGTGCTGCGGACTGGTGAGTCGAAGCTCTACCCAGAAATACCGGAATGGGTGATCGAGGCGGTTGTGCCGGACAGGGAACTGCAGTTGGTGCTGCGCTCCCAATCCCAGGTGCTGTCGGCCATCTGCGTGCCGCTGATCGCTCGCGGGCGGACGCTGGGAGCGATTTCGCTGCTGTGCGGGGAGTCGGGCCGTCGCTGCGGGCAGGAGGATTTGGTTTTGCTGGAGGATTTGGCGCGAGATGCGGCGGTGGCGATCGACAATGCGCGGCTGTACCGGGAAGCAGCGGAGGCCAACCGGATTAAAGACCAGTTTTTGGGAACGCTTTCTCACGAGTTGCGGACGCCTCTGAACGCCATTTTGGGCTGGGCGCAGATGCTGCGGCAGCGCCAGATGAGTGCCGAAAAAACGGCTGTGGGTTTGGAGACTATTGAGCGAAACGCGCGGTTGCAGACTCAGATGATTGAGGATTTGCTCGACGTTTCCCGGATTGTGAGCGGCAAAGTGTGTTTGAAGCTGTTCCCGGTGGATTTGGTGCGGATTGTAGAAACGGCAGTGAAGGCGCTGACCCCTGATGCTGAAGCTAGGGGAATTGAATTGGTGAGTTTTTGTGATGAAGGGGTGAGCTCGGTGAGGGGCGATGCTACTCGTTTGCAGCAGGTGGTGTCTAATTTGCTCTCGAATGCTATTAAGTTTACGCCGCCGTCGGGTCGCGTGGAAATCACGCTCTCGGAGGATGGGGAACCGGGAGCAGGGGGTGGCGCCATGTTGTCTGGGCCGTCTCCGGTTCACTCTGTTTCGATCGTTGTCAGCGATACGGGAATTGGCATCAGCAAGGAGTTTTTGCCGTTTGTGTTCGATCGCTTCCGCCAAGCTGACAGCACTTCTACGCGCAATTACGGCGGGCTGGGACTGGGATTGGCGATCGTCCGCCATCTCGTGGAACTCCACGGCGGCAGTGTCTGGGCCGAAAGTCCTGGGGAAGGACTGGGCTCGACTTTCGGAGTGCGGCTGCCAATTGAGCAGAGCTAAAGTTTTGATTTTTCAGTTATCGAGTTCAAAATTCAATATTTAAGTTCTACGTAAGGTGTTGATGGCGCACCTTATATTTAAGGGTTCTCCGCAAATCCGCTCGCTCTTGATTTTATTGCCATTCTTGCAGGGCGATCGCAATTCCCTGTTTTAATCTCGGTTCGAGACTCTCTTGCTTAACTAAGTTTTCTAATTTCTGCCTGGCCTCGGCAGCACCTAGCTGTTTGAGCGCTGCCATGCAGTGCAGCCTGACGCTGCTGTCTGCGTCGCCCAACATTGAAATCAGAGCATCTAGCCCTCTCATATCTCCTAATTTTCCTAAGCCTAAAGCTAAAGATTTTTTGCTAACTGCCTCCTGCACGGTCGGATGATTTGTTTTCAACAAATTAATCAGAATTTCAGCAGCAACAGCTTTTAATTCCGGCTTTTCTACTCGACCTAAAACAGTGACTATCTCTTGATAAACTGTAAAATTTATGTTAGTAAACTGCGCCATTAATGCCTGATGCAAATATGCTAAAGCGGTTGCAGTTTCCATCCAGATTAGGGCGCGTACAGTTTCCGTTTGCAGTTCAACTGGAGTTGTGGGCGATCGCAGCAATTCAAATAAAGCAGCCGCTGCAGCATCGGTTTTCACTCGCCCGATCGCGATCGCCGCTTGCTGACAAACTTCTAATCGGATGTCCGAGAGTAAAGGTTTGAGCAAGTTAACTAAATCTAATTCTGGGTCTAAATAGGCGCGCGCGCCAAGAGCTCGCACGGCTTCTTTTCTGACTGCTGTCGCCGGATCTTTGAGCGCTGCTACCAGTACCGGCGGGATGCGGGAGTCGTGAAATCTGCTCAGGGCCTCGATTGCGGCGGCCCGCACCGCAACTTGAGAGTCTGCGGCTACGCTCAACAGCGGTGCGATGGTTTCGGTGCGCCGAATTTGGGCGAGTGCTGCTGTTGCAAACTGTCGCGAGTCTTTTTGCTGCAAAAGAGTTGCTAGGGATTCTATGGCTGTTTGGCCCAAATTCCCTAGGGTTTCGGCGGCGATTTGGCTCAATTCTTCGTCGGAATTTTTGACCAATTCTACTAAAGCTTGAATCACTTCTGGACGATCGAACTTTCCGAGGATGCGGGCGGCGAACCACCGGGGTTCCGTGTCTGCGTCTTCGTCTTCGAGCACGGCTATTAAAGGTGCGATCGCGCCATTTCCCAGATCGGGCAATACTTTAGCAATTTCCCAACGGTCTTGAAAATCGCCCCATTCCAAGGCTTGTATTGCTAAACTGACAGCTTGTTCTAAAATGTGCTGTTCCTGCGGCTTACTGCCCTTGGCTGTCACTTCCTGCAAGCATTCGACTAGCCCAGACCAGTTTTGGCGATCGGCAGCGACTTGCGCTTTTTGTAAAATATTACACATGATTTTAAATTAAGTTCGATCGAGAAGCGAGATTGTTTGCTGTTAGCCCAGAGCCGGAGGTACTTTTTAGGAATGTTTTGCTACAATTATCCATTTTTTTACATTTTTGTCAATCCATCATAATCGGTACAAGGGAACTAAAGCATTAATTTCATACAGTTAAGGCATCAAGGTATACTTTTGGTAATTAAAAACACTCAATATTCCCAATTAACAACTAACCAATGAAGAAAGCTCTACTTTTAGTAAACCAGCACTCGCGAAAAGGGCAAAAGCTATTATCTCAAGCCACTGTAGAATTAGAAGCACTGGGTTTTGAGTTAATGGTAGAATCTACAAACCACGCCCACGAACTTTCCGACACTATTCGGCGCTACCAAACTCAAGTCGAATTAGTAATAATCGGCGGCGGAGACGGCACTCTCAACGCCGCCATAGAAGGTTTGATAGACACGAAGTTACCCTTGGGTATTTTGCCGATGGGAACTGCTAACGACCTAGCTCGCACTTTGGAAATTCCTACAGATTTATCCGCAGCTTGTCAGGTAATTGCCAGCCGTCAAGTTCGGCTAATAGACTTGGGTTGGGTGAACGGCAAGCATTTTTTTAATGTGGCGAGTATGGGATTGAGCGTGCAAATTTGCCAGCGGTTGACTAAAGACGTGAAGCAGCGCTGGGGAGTTTTAGCTTATGCTTTTACTGCTTTGCAGACAATTTTGTCAGCGCAACCGTTTCGAGCCGAAATTAAGGTAAATAACCAATCTTTTAATGTTAAAACTATTCAAATTGCTATCGGGAATGGGCGCTATTACGGCGGTGGCATGACTGTTAGCGAGGATGCTACAATCGACGATCGGCGACTGGATTTGTACAGTTTGGAAACAAAAAAATGGTGGGAAATCATTGCTTTGCTACCCGCTATGAGGCAAGGAAATCATACGACTTGGCCTAACGTTCGCGCCTTGCACGGTCAAGAATTTGAGGTTAATACTAGCAAACGCCGTCCGATTAATACAGACGGTGAAATCACCACTCACACGCCTGCAAAATTCCGAGTGATTCCCCAAGCTTTAGCAGTTATAGCTCCTTCATGACTCACAACTAATATAATTAGGGCTTGCTGAATAAAAGCCAAAAGATTTACGAGGTTTGGGTTATGCGAGCGCACGATGGGTACTCAGGTGCAA
>NZ_JAUBUI010000073.1:0-30919 GCF_036705385.1 Microcoleus sp. B3-A4
CTTTGATAATTTTCGAGAACGCGTATTAGCTTGCTTTTCTAATTAGATAAAAATATCACCGCAAGTTCAGGAGAGCCTTTTGAATTAATTTTTTTTATTAATATGAATCTGAGACCAGTTTAAAAAATAATGCAACTTTTGAAAAGCTCCCAACCCGGATAGTCATCCGTCATTCCCAATTCTAAAATCTAACATCTAAAATCTAACATCTAAAATCTAAAATGGTATGATTTATCCGGGTCGCCAAAAGCAACTTGAAACATTAATTCAAAAATTGGGACTGACGAAGGATGCTTCGATAAAATGGCATCTCCTCGATTTAGCTTTGACTCATGCGAGCGCGTCAGCTAAGGCAAATTACGAGCAACTAGAGTTTGTCGGGGATGCAGTTGTGCGGCTGGCGGCGTCTGAATTGTTGTTTGAGGTTTATCCTGACTGTACAGTGGGGGAATTTGCTGCTATTAGATCGATCTTGGTGAGCGATCGCATTCTTGCTAAAATCGCTGAAAGTTACGGGTTCGATCGCTATTTAATTGTTTCCAGCAGTGCCGCGTCCGACAAAACAGGCGCTGAACCCCGGCTGGCAGATGCTTTGGAAGCGGTACTGGCTGCGCTTTATTTGAGTACCCAGACGTTAGAATTAATTCGCCCTTGGCTAGATTCTCACTTTCAACGCCTAGCGGCGGAAATCCGCAGCGATCCTGCCCGCCAAAACTACAAAGCTGCTCTCCAAGAGTTGACTCAAGGCAAATACAAAACTTTGCCCAAATATAGCGTCCAAGAAACCGGGACAGTGCAGGGCGGGGAGGATCGTTTTACCGCAGAAGTTCTCATTCAGGGAAAGTTGGTAGCAGAGGGAAAAGGTCGATCGATCAAAGCGGCCGAACAAGCAGCGGCTCAGGTAGCTTTCAATAAATTAGTTGATAGTCAGTAGTTAGTTGACTGTTGACTGTTGACTGTTGACTGTTGACTGTTGACTGGTGTTATCAGTTATTTATTAGCTGCTACCAATAACCAATAACCAATAACCAATAACTACTGCCAACAGTCAACAGTCAAAAGTGATTTTTTTGAATTAAAACATAGATAATAATAACAAAATATGCTATAATTACTGTGCGATTTTTTAAATTATTATCAATGAAAATCGGAATAGCTGTATTGGGTGCTGGTCGCTGGGGAGTTAACCTAATTCGCAACTTTCTCGAACATCCCAACAGCCAAGTTTTAGCAGTGGTAGACCCGAATCGAGATTCATTGGTGGCTGTTCAAAAACAGTTTAATCTCGATGCCTCGGTGATTCTAGCTACCAATTGGTCTCAAGTGCAAGCCTTGCCGGGACTGCAAGCTGTGGCGATCGCTACTCCAGCTTCCACACACTACACCCTCGCAGCAACAGCGCTGAAACAAGGCTACCACGTCTTAGCAGAAAAACCCCTCGCCCTCAACCTCACTGAAGCAATAGAACTCTGTCAATTAGCCGAAAAACAGCAGCGACAACTCTTCGTTGACCACACTTATCTGTTTCATCCAGCAGTCGATCGAGGCCAAAAAATTATTCAACAGCATCAACTCGGAAAATTGCGCTACGGTTACGCCCAGCGCACCCATTTTGAACCGGTTCGCCATGACGTTGATGCCCTTTGGGACTTGGCTATTCACGATATCGCTATTTTCAATACTTGGCTGGAACAAACGCCAATTGAAGTAAGGGCGATGGGAACTGTATTTCCGAAGGAATCAGGAAAAGGGAAAAAGGAATCAGGAATAAATAAAGAAGCAGCAGAAATTGAAAATCAATTGGCTCCTTCACTGCTGACTACTAATCCTGCAGAAAAACTAGCAGATTTAGTTTGGGTAACGCTCACCTATCCCGACGGATTTCAAGCATTTATTCACCTGTGCTGGCTAAATCCCGACAAACAACGGCGCTTAACAGTTGTTGGCAGTTTGGGAACCTTGATTTTTGATGAAATGTTGCCAGAAACTCCCTTGATTTTGCAGCGCGACCCTTCAGATTACCGGCGCGAAGAGAATAACTCTTTTGAAAGTGCGTTAGCGAAGCCCTCGAAGAGGATCGCGCCGCCGCCAACAAGCATCAGACACCGCGAAGTGTTGAGTTTAGAACAAGTAGAACCGCTGAGGCGAGTGTGCGATCGCTTCCTCAACTGCGTACAAACAAATACCCCCTGTCTTACCTCTTCGGGCCCGGCTTCCGTCGAATTAATCCGCATTCTCAGCACTTTGAGCAAATCCCTCGAACTCGGCGGACAACCACTAATACCATTTTAGATTTTAGATTTTAGATCGGGAAAATCACTCCTCAACTTTTGAAATTTCCCTTTTCCGTTACTAAGTCCGGACTCTGAAAATAAAAATTTGACTGCTGATTGACAGGCAAAGAAATCATCACTGTAGTACCTTGATTCACGCCCGCGCTGTGCAGGGTAATGCTTCCGATCATAGATTCCATTATTCTTCGCGAGATAGCCAAGCCCAAACCGTTACCGCCAAACTTGCGAGTTTTAGAACCGTCAGCCATCACAAAAGGTTGAAACAATTTCTGCTGGTGCTCGGGATCGATACCAATCCCCGTATCTTTAATTGTCACCACCACCCAATCGCTTTGACCGCTGGAACCCGTCGTACTGTCAGCACTGCCGTTAAAACTACCAGAATTAGTCTTCGATTCTAGCCGCAGAGATATCTTAATGCTGCCCGACTCTGTAAACTTAACGGCATTGCTTAACACGTTTAAAAACACCTGTTTTAGCTTCTCGGGATCGGCATGAACAATAATCGGATCGTGAGGCTCGGGCAAAATTAACTTCAAGCCTTTTTCCTCAATTTGAGTCGCTTGCAAATCAATCGCGTCTTCAAGTACCTGAGTAATGTCAACTACTTCTAATATCATCGAGAACGTGCCGGATTCTATTTTAGCAATGTCCAAAATATCATTAATAATATTGAGCAATTGCATTGACGAATCGTGGGCCCGTTGTAAAAATTCCATTTCTTCCTCTCGGTCATCGCAGTAGCCGTCCCGCACAATTTGAATAAAACCAATAATCCCGTTGAGCGGCGTTCTCAATTCGTGAGAAATATTGCCCAAAAATTCATTTTTTAATTGATTCGCAACTTGCGCTTCTTTGGTTGCGACTTCCAATTCTTTGGCCCAGGATCTGAGGCGCTGCACCATGCTGTTGAGGGCTTCTGATAGTTGATTAAATTCCCTAATTTGGAAATCTTGGGGCACTGTCTGCGACGCTTCCGTATCTACTTTCATCGCGTAGTCTCTCAGCTTTTCCACAGGACGCGCCAAGTCGCGAGACAGATATAAAGTCGCGATGATACTAGCAGCAACCAAACCTACAATTAAATTAAATAAAACTTGCTGAATTTCTTCCAAACCTGACAGAGCGTAATCTAAACGAGAGACAGCTAAAATAATCCACTTGCTGTTCTCCTGTGTAGTTGAAGGACTCGGGATAGCGGCATATCCTGCTAGCAACTCTACACCATTCCTTTCAAAGGAAAATAGGTGCAGAAAAGCTGCTTGTCCGCCCGCGATCGCCCTTCTGACAATACTTTTTAGTCGACCGGCATCTGCCTCTTGGGCGATATTGCCACCCACGCGGTTGATATTCGGATGCGCCAAAATCGTCCCATCTTGGTCGATCGCCACCGTATAGCCGGCTAAAGAACCCTTGGGAGCGCTCGTTTGCACAGGCAAGGCCGACTGCAAACTCAAAGCATAACTCAACTGCAGGGTATTGCCCCGACGAATGTAAACAGGAGCGCTCAACACCAAACTCGCTTGGGTATCGCGGCCTTCTTTACCCGCATCTGGAAAATTCTCACCCCCCAAAGCCCCCTTCCGATCGTTTGCTGTCCCCTGTCGCTGCTGAGGTAAGGACAGACTGATGTAAACGCTCTTGTCGTCCAGCAGCGTTTGCTGCTGCTGTACGGGCGGCCAAAATTTTGCCGGCAGCGACTGAATCGGCTGCTGCCCGCAAGTGCTTGCTATCACTTGATTTGTCTTTAAATTAGTCAATTGCAAGCAATCAACCTGCGCTGGCAACCGCTGCCCTAATTGGGCGATAAACTTTTGATAATCCTTCGGATTTACCGACTGCAACATCGAGCTTTCCGAAGCGCCGATCAGATTCGACTTCAGCGATTTCGCCCACTGTTCAATAGTTTCTGCTTTTCTGACTGCACTTTCTGTCAAGTTTTGACGAGCAGTTTCCAGAAGCGTCGAGCGTGCCTTGCGATAGGTAACATACTCCCCCACCAGTAGAACAGGTACGCTGA
The DNA here is from genome assembly GCF_036705385.1 of Microcoleus sp. B3-A4. NCBI lineage: Bacteria > Bacillati > Cyanobacteriota > Cyanophyceae > Oscillatoriales > Microcoleaceae > Microcoleus > Microcoleus sp. B3-A4. Next base: position 4,315 of record NZ_JAUBUI010000073.1, read on the forward strand.
GCAACAAAATCCGCGACAGTAAAATACGGCGAAAGGAGGATTGACCTAACTTAACCATAGGAAATATCTAAATTAAGGTGCAACACCCAACAGCGACCATTAAAGTGAAATAAACCAGACCGAAAGCCTGAATCTGTCTAGGGGGCTCTGCTGACTGAACAACACAGCTTCAGAACAACATTTAAACACAATTATAGAAGCCACTGTAGTAATCTCGATTCTAAGTGTGTGGACCCAAATATGCTCAGCAATTTGTTTCGCAAATGCCTGTGATTTCGGTCACACTTCCTTTCTCACTTCTCGGAGCGACTGGCACCTCATCGCCTAGGGACCAATTTTTCAGGCTGCAAAAAAGCCTCGGGTGGACATACCGCAGTTACTTGAAGCTAGAATCGCATGGATGCACTCTTGGATCAAACTTGGATCAAAATTAACGGGCAAAAAGTTCTGTCTCCGGCTAGTGTACACAGAGAATTCTGGCTCGATCGAACTTTTTCTTTCCGAATGCCTTCGAGAAATGGGCCAGAGATGCGCGATGCAAGATTTTGCACCCTGTCAAAGATTTCTTTTGCCACCCCATTGATTCGGTGACAATAATTCACCTGTCAAACAAAAAGAATGAGACGATCGAGCTGCCGATCGACTCTGACAACCCTCATGTAGGGAACCTTGGCCCAAACAGTGGACCCACGCTCCGTAAATTCGCGGTCTCGGCAATAATCTCCATAGCTTAATCGATGAAAAAAAACTTTAGCAATTATACGTATTATTACACAAACAACCGTCCGAGATATCATCACGCTTATTTGATATCTCCCCTTTTAGAAATGCTGGCGACACTTCAGCAGACCAGCAAGACAAAACTCCGAGTTTTGGATCTCGGCTGCGGCAATGGCAGCCTCAGTCACGTTATCGCAGAGCACGGCTGCGAAGTTGTCGGCGTTGACACTTCTGCGCCCGGAATTGCCATCTCCCGTCAAAGTTTCCCCGAGTGTCAGTTTATCCAAGCAGATATTTACGACCTCCCAGATACCGATATTCTGAAATCATTTGATGTTGTCTTAGCTATTGAAGTAATCGAACACTTGCTTTATCCTAAAGAACTAGCAAAAACTGCCAAAAGATGCCTCACTCCGGGAGGAAGACTAATTATTTCCACACCCTATCACGGCTATTTAAAAAATCTGGCTTTAGCGGTTTCTGGCAAACTAGATAAACATTTTACAGTTCTTTGGGATAACGGTCACATTAAATTTTTTTCAGTAGAGACGCTGACCAAGTTATTAGCATCTGAAGGATACACCGACATAAAATTTAAATTTGCTGGTCGGTGTCCCTATCTTTGGAAATCAATGTTATGCTCTAGTACGTTCTCGCCACAAGCGGAGAAATTATGACTTTTGATTTGTTGTGATTTTTCAGCCAATTAATTTTTCTGAATAAACGACCAGCCCTCATGAAAAGTAAAAGATAACTTTTATGGTGAAATGGTGAAACAAATAAAATGACTGTTGGCGTTTGGATATTAGGCGATCGACTTTGGCAGAACCAAGCTGCTATCAACTGCACAGATGATAAATCTTCCCTACTGGGATTTCCTAGCGCGCCACCGCGACAAACTTCAGTCGATCGGTCGCATGAGCTTTCTCCTAGCCAATCTCGACAAAATGCCACCGGCAGAATTGGCAACCATCCGCCAAAAAGCTGCAGATTGGCACTTAGGAAGTCATTAGTCAGCAGTCAGCAGTCAGCAGTCAGTAGTCATTAATCATTTGTTATTTGCTACCCATGCCCCATGCCCTATGCCCCATGCCCTTTGCAATTCTTATTTTTTCCCTGACTTTTCCCTAAACATTCCACAGCGTTTCCACAGGCAAGTCTGAGGTTTTCCACAGATCCGACAAAGTTTTCCACAGAAATTAACGGCACGGTAGCATCTTGCTGCGGAATTGGGGATTTCCTTAACTTGCTGCCCAATCCCTCATAAACCGCCCAGCACCTAAAGATATGTAACAAAAAAGGCCCTGAAAAGCTGATTCTTTGGTAAACCTTTTTTTTATCTAAAGGAGTTTGTAATATGTCGCAACATTGACAAACCCACCCCCTCATAGCGCACAATGATGCGACCGACCTAAAAAAAAGCGCTCTGATTTCGGCTGTGCCTGCACCTGTATCCGGCCGAAGGGGGGTTCTGTTTTCAATTTATTAGCGAGACTAAAAAAAATGATGAACCCAACAGTCAGTATTTTTGCTGAAATTCCCGAAACGCTGCACGATTCTCTCAAAACTTACCTGGAAACCCATCCCGAATGGGATCTAGACCGAGTATTTTGCGCGGCCCTGTCGCTGTTTTTGTTGCAGAATGCCGATAGCGGTACGCCTGAAGCTTCGCGCAGTTATCGCCAAGCTGCGAGAGTTTATCTCGAAACTCTGTTTCAATCTCCTCAAGACTTGCACAGCAACAATGTAACTCCGTCGTCTTAAAGGATCGGAGGAGAGGGGGAGATGCGGTTTCTGGGAAGGATTTTAGTTGACCGAGAGGGCGCGCACTGCATAGGTGTCAACTTAAGCTTAAAATCCCTGAGAACTATCGCTTATAGCTTAATGCCGAGTCCCATTGCATCTCCCTTAAGAAGGGGACTTGGATAGCTTCTCCCCCCGGACTCTCAGGGGATGTCGGAGGGAGAAGCTGGTTTAATCGTCAAACAGTAGACGGGTAGTACATAAGACGCGCTTGTTTGCACCCATGGTGCTTATGGCGCACTCTACAGACTACAAACTCATGGCTGAAGACTACATCATGCCCATGCCGCCCATGCCGCCCATGCCGCCCATGCCGCCCATGCCGCCCATGCCGCCCATGCCGCCCATGCCGCCCATGTCGCCCATGTCGCCGCCGGCTTTTTTCTTCTCGGGTTTTTCGACAATCACAGCTTCAGTGGTCAGCACCATACCAGCGATGGAACCGGCATTTTGCAAAGCCGATCGCACCACCTTAGCCGGGTCAATAATCCCGGCGGCAATCATATCTTCGTACACGTCGGTGAGAGCGTTGTAGCCAACGTTGAACTCGCTCGCCCGCACTCGCTCGATGACGATCGAACCTTCAACGCCGGCATTATCAGCGATTTGACGCAAAGGTGCTTCCAAAGCTTTCTTCACCAAGTCAGCGCCTACTTGTTCTTCGGCGTCTAAAGTATTTGCGATCGCATCTATTTTTGTAATCAGGTGAATTAGGGTCGTGCCACCTCCGGCAACGATACCTTCTTCCACAGCAGCTTTAGTAGCGTTCAGAGCGTCTTCAATACGCAGTTTACGGTCTTTGAGCTCGGTTTCGGTAGCTGCGCCGACTTTAATTACAGCGATGCCGCCGGCGAGTTTGGCGATGCGTTCGGTTAGCTTTTCCTTGTCGTAGTCGGAATCCGTCGCTTCTAGCTGCTTGCGGATTTGCTCGATCCGTTTGAGCACGTCAGCTTTGTGTTCTTCGCCAGCAACAATGATCGTGTTTTCTTTGTCGATCGTAATTTTGCGGGCGGTACCGAGCATTTCTAGGGTTGCGGTATCGATGCTGAGTCCGACTTCTTCGGAAATCAGTTGACCACCGGTGAGCACGGCGATATCTTGAAGCATAGCTTTGCGTCGATCGCCAAATCCGGGAGATTTCGTTGCTGCGATGTTCAATACGCCGCGGGCTTTGTTGACTACCAGAGTTGCCAAAGCTTCGCCTTCAATATCTTCGGCGATAATTAGCAGCGGTTGACCTGTGCGGGCGATTTTTTCGAGAACTGGAATTAGTTCTTGAATCGAGCTAATTTTTTTGTCGGTAATCAGGATGCGAGCGTTTTCGTACTCCACTTCCATGCGATCGGTGTTAGTGACGAAATACGGAGAAAGATATCCGCGATCGTACTGCATCCCTTCGACCACTTCCAATTCTGTTGTCAGAGATTTGGACTCTTCTACAGTAATTACGCCGTCTTTCGTGACTTTTTCCATTGCTTGGGCAATCATACTGCCGACTTCTTCGTCGTTACCGGCGGAGACAGTGGCGACTTGAGCAATGGCGCTTCCTTCGACCGGTTTCGCCAATTTCTCGATTTCCAGCACCAAGTGGGCGATCGTTTTTTCAATACCCCGGCGCAGCGCGACTGGGTTCGCGCCAGCAGCGACATTCTTCAAACCTTCGCGAATCAGGGATTGAGCTATAACCGTTGCGGTTGTAGTGCCGTCGCCTGCGATATCTTTAGTTTTGGAGGCGACTTCTTGAATTAAGCGAGCGCCGGCATTTTCCAGGGGATCTTCGAGTTCGATCTCCCTAGCAACGGTGATACCGTCGTTAACGATTTGGGGAGCGCCGTATTTCTTTTCCAATAGGACGTTCCGGCCTTTCGGGCCCAAGGTGATGCGGACAGCATCGGCGAGTTGATTGACGCCGCGTTCTAGTGCCCGCCGAGATTTGTCGCTAAATGCAACTATTTTGGTCATGTTTGTCTCCAATCGCTTACATTAGCAAATTTAGCACTCTCTGAGTCTGAGTGCTAAGTCGATCGATTTTTGATTGTAGCGCGCCTCAAGGATGTGGGGGGTTGCGGGGGCGGATTGGGGATTTGGGCGATCGTTGCCATTCGCTAAGGACACGGCAGTGCTGTGTCCCCACATATCTCGTGTCGCCACAGATATAATGTGGTTTGTTACATATCGATATAATCAGGTTTTAGTTAATACCAAAACCTAATTTTGATGGCGCGTTATCCCAAAGCAGAATTTTTATTAAAAATTCATTAATTTGTGTTTTCGGTCATCTACCTTTCGATAGAGCTTCTATTCTTTTTTCAAACTTCTACCTTCTATAGCAACCACGCCCGACGATGATGACGTTCTTAATTGCTGAAACATGAACTGAAGATTGCGCTTTCCTTCTTCCTTCAGCATCCATCCGTTAAATCCCGATTCACTGCGCGTTGCCGAACCTTCTTCCTTTCCTCAATCAATCTCAAATTACGCACTAACAAATGGCTCGTTATTCTCGACTGCAAAAACTCGGCTCTTATATGCGCCCGCACTGGAAACCAACCTTCTGGGGCGTTTTTTCGCTGTTAATTGTCAATGCTGTGGGCGTTTACATTCCCCTGCTGATTCGGAATGCAGTTGACACTCTCCAAGTTGCGACTAAATTTGACGAAGTTTTCAACTTCGTGGCACTAATTCTGATTCTCGCCTCAATCATGTGGGTAATTCGGATGGCGTCGCGGATTTTGCTGTTTGGCGTCGGGCGTCAAGTAGAATTTGACCTCAAACAGCAAATATTTAATCATTTATTAACCTTAGAACCGTCTTATTTTGCCGCCAATACGGTAGGGGATTTAATTAACCGCGCTACTTCCGATTTGGACAATATTCGGCGCTTGGTGGGGTTTGCGGTGCTGAGTTTGGCGAATACAGCTTTTGCTTATGCTTTGACTTTGCCGGTGATGCTGGGGATTAATGTACGGCTGACGCTGTTGGCGATCGCCGTTTACCCTTTAATGTTAGTTTTGGTACAGTTATTTAGCGACAAACTTCGCATCCAACAGTTAGCCGTGCAAGAGGAATTGTCGGCGATGAGCGATTTGATTCAGGAGGATATGAGCGGGATTTCCGTAATTAAAATTTACGCTCAAGAAGAGAACGAACGCCGAGCTTTTCGCAATTCCAACGCACAGTTGCTATCAGCAAATTTGGAATTAGCAAAAACTAGAAACTTTATTTTTCCGCTGCTGGGCGGTTTGGCAAGTATCAGTTTGTTGGTGCTGCTTTCTGCTGGTGGCGGGGCAATTGCTAATGGTCAAATTAGCATTGGCGATTTTGTGGCGTTGCTGATTTATGTCGAGCGTTTGGTGTTTCCGACGGCGCTGTTGGGTTTCACCATTACTGCTTACCAGCGGGGAGAAGTGAGTGTCGATCGCATCGAATCAATTCTGACTGTGGAACCGCAAATTAAGGATGCTGCCGATGTCGGTGAGCTGAAAATGCCAGTCAAAGGCGAAATTGTGGCGCGCCATCTAAATTATACTTATCCCGGTGCTAAGACACCCGCGCTTAAAGATGTTGATTTTACCATAAAACCGGGCGAAACTGTCGCAATTGTCGGAGCGATCGGCTCGGGAAAATCAACTTTAGCTAATGCGCTGCCCAGACTGCTGGACATAGATCCGGGTCAGTTATTTGTAGACGGACAGGACATTACCAAAGTAAAATTGACAGAATTGCGCGGGGCGATCGCCTACGTTCCGCAAGAAAGTTTTCTGTTCGGCACTACCATCAAGAATAACATCCGCTACGGAAACCCTTTAGCGGAACAGCCGGAGATTGAAGCGGCGGCCAAACAAGCGCAAATTCACGCCGAAATCCTCAACTTTCCGCAGCAGTACAAAACAGTTGTCGGCGAGCGCGGCATTACTTTATCAGGCGGACAGCGGCAGCGGACTGCACTTGCTCGCGCTTTGTTAGTTGACGCCCCGGTGTTAATTTTGGATGACGCTCTTTCTAGCGTTGACAATCAAACTGCTACCGACATTTTGCAAAACTTGGCAACGGGAACCGATCGCAAAACAGTAATTTTTATCTCGCATCAAATGTCGGCGGCGGCTAGTGCCGATCGCATTTTTGTGATGGAGAGAGGAGAAATAGTTCAGAGTGGCACTCACGTTGAATTGGTAGGGCAAACAGGGCTTTATCAGTATTTGTGGAACCAGCAAAAATTAGAGGAATTGCTGCATTGACCAGTGACCGATACTTTGAGTTATACCAAATCCGGTAGCATCTGAATTAATATTACCCACAGCTTTCGACACCGCGAGTGTCCCGTGTCCCTACAATTAATCCGGGTAGGGACACGGCACTGCCGTGTCCTCTATATAATTCCGGTGCAACCGGAAACGATACCATAGGATTTTGGGGAGCAAGAAGGCACCAAATTTATTGCAAACCGCTTTTAATTAGCTACATTACTGAATGGAACTTCTTCTTGTTGTTGAAATAATTTAATCGATTGCAGACTATCTGAAGCAGCGTCCCAAAGAATGAATTGGAAGCAGTCAGGAATATCGCGAATTGTCAGTGACTTTGAATTAGCAAGCAGGTGAATATTAGCATTGTGACAAGCCTGAAGATTATAGTTAGGTATTCGCTCAGAGAGATGATGAATATTGTGGTAAGCAATATCAGCCGAAAACCAATTGAGAAGAGTTGGTAATTTTAGGTAACTACTGCCTTCAATTGCGCCAAGAAGATAGTCCCAACCCTCGGCTTTATGAGCGTAGGAACCGTCAAAATTATGTTGAACAAAGAAAATACAGATAAAGATCGCTGCTGAACAGGTCATGACAATTGAGTAAACACTCCAGAAAAAGCCAAACCCCAGTAAGTGGCTCAGATAAATCCAGCTACCAACAACACAAACATTGTTGAACAATAAATCCCAAAACTCACCCGTCGTATACCAATGTTTGGATTTATAAGAAGCAATAATTGCAGATAAACCCATGCCGAAATCTTGATTGAGACAAGCAAAAATATGTCGGATAAAACCCGTAGTTCCCAATATCAGCGCGAGTCTTGGCTTAATAATTAGATAGAAAAAACCACCGGGAAACAGCATCAATGGGTGTCTGAGTAACTGATACATCTTTTGACTAAACGGAGTTAGCGCCGCAAATTTTTCGGTGGATATCAACGCCGAAGGGCCGCGGTACATATCCCAATTACCATTATGTTTGTGGTGATAAGCGTGTCCCCTCGACCAGGGGTACTGAGGAATCGCATTGATGATACCTAGGACAAAACCCATAATACGATTGACTTTTTTGGAACTAAAAAGAGAATAGTGTCCGCAATCGTGCATCAAAGAGAAACAACGTCCTGAAAAAAGTGTCATCAACACCATTATCGGCGGAAGAAGGAATACAGAAATGGTAGCCGCTTTAAATGCTAAAAACCATAAGAATGTATAAGGAATCACTGTATTGAGTATTTGGCAAGTAGCTTTCCAATTGTTGCTCTTCATATAAGGAGCTAGCACAAAATCGGACTTTTTTATCGCGCTTTTCATTCAGTATGTCTATGGTGTGTGGATAAGTGCTTAGCTTAGCATCAGCATATGGTGGCTATTTTTGGCATTGTTTGGTTGCAGCTAATTGCATGAATTGCGGTTTAAATTCCGCCCATGCTTTACAAACCTGCTGGTAATATTTAGTTCATTAGCTCCTCCTTTGGGTGGTTTCGCCAAGCTGAAGTTCATCCCAGCGTTGACGTACTTAATCATAGCTGAGATATTGCACCATTCTCAACTAGCCTTTTATTGGCGGGCTCTCCTGCCCAACCCCTACTCCCCACAATAAAATCACTCTTCGCTTCACAGGCCGGAAAGCGTGTTAAGCGAGAATGGTGCAAGATGTAAGTCATAACAAACGGCAGGAGTAATTGCTAATCGTTGCAGTAAATCGATTTCTATTTGACCGTCACCGATTAGCAGAATAATAATTTCTTTGGGGGAATTGTAGATCCCAATGATTTGAAGCAAATTTGAGATAGCGGATGCCTCTATTGACCGTAGTTGCAGATAATCTGTTACCGATAATTCAGTGAAAAATTGCAAGTGATGCGGATCGACCTTCGGTGATGTATGCCACTATTGTTGCTTGGATCGTCTGTGGCACATTTTACCGTACCGGGTTCTACCCCAACTCGATCGCAGGTTCAAAAGTTGGGCTGCTGGCGAAAACTTTTTCTTGGCGGCCTATAGGGGCGATCGACAAAGCGCCCGCCCCGGAAACCAAAGCTGACACAACATCCAGAACCGCAAAGGATTTTGGCTCAACTCCTTGAGAATAGAATTTGAGGAGCGATCGCAATTGCCTGGGTTTTTTGTGCTCGGAGATAGCTCGGATTTGCTACAATCTAATCGCACACGCGACTAGAAATGGGTTATGACCGAACTATTAGATGAGGCGCTTTCTATTGAAATGGCCGCTCGCATCAAAAGCAACCGTAAAAACTGCTTTGACAACGCCTGTAAAGCAGCGTTAGCCACCGAGGGCGCGATTTATGTTCAAGGCTTTTTAGCCGTGCCGGGAGTGCCATATAAACCCATCGAATATAGCTGGATTGAACTCGACGAGCGAATTGTTGACCCAACCTTTCCCCATCTCGGTTTCATCGCTCAAGACATTCATTACTTCCCAGTCCAGCGCTTCAGCGTCAAGAAACTCAAAGCAATCCTAGAAGAATCAAAAGAAGATTATCCTGAAGACGACCCGCTGCCAATTTATGGCAATCAACCTTATGAATATTACGGCGATTTGATGTTAGGCGGTAGTGATTACCAAAATGCTTACGATTTGGCTGCAGCTAAATGCCGGGAATTAAACCAACCCAAAAAACAGGATGCAAACTAATTGAGGACTGACAAAAAAATGGTTTGGCGCGCTACCTACAGCGGTACTTTAGCAACTGTTGTGTCGATTAATATACTTCATCATGACTTCCCAAATCTACAAAGACGGCTTTTCCGTCTTCTGTAAAGTAGAAAAGTACCCTTTCATCGTAATCTACGCTAAAGCTCCAAAACTCCTTAAGCCTACCGGACAATTTATGAGTTTTTAAGCTTGGTTCAAACGGCTCTCTGATGAACTGTTCCAGCTTTTGCCAAAACCTAGCCTCCAAATCAGCATCGCCTTTGATCCGCTTTTTGAAAGCACGCTTGAATGAAGAACTGAAACTGACTTCCACGATTATTCCTCTATCATTACTCGGAGTTCATTGATGTTAGCGAAAAATTTCAGTTCACCTTTTTGTTGTTCAATTTGCGCTGACTTAAAGTTTTGATATATCTCTTCGCGACGTTCTTCTCGGAGATATTGCTTCAACAACAGTTGAAGCTCTTGCTTTTCGTCAGTAGAAAGATTTTTGATCGTCTCGACCACATCACTGAAAGTCATAACTTACAAAACCCTATTGTGCTGATTAGATTATAGCAAAAAATATCCTTTTGGTTGACTTTCGTTTCTCGTTCTGCGGCTCTGCCTCATCTTAAAAAAGCAACAAATCTCACTATTTACCATTTTCAACCTTTCAAGATTCAGGAAACCTCGAATAATGAAAAGCAGCCAATAACGGCTCTGATTGCTGATTCCCAATCAAATCCGCCAATAATTTAGCCGTCACCGGAGCCAACAAAATGCCGTTGCGGTAATGCCCCGTAGCCCATGTCAAATTCTCCCAAGCACTAGCACCCAAAATCGGCAACTCATCAGGAGTAGCTGGCCGAAATCCCCACCAAAACTCCAGAATCGGATAATTTTGTAATTCGGGATATAACTTAAGCGCTCCGGCTAGCAAACTTTGGATTCCCGCAGGCGTATTTCCCGGCGTAAAATCCACATTTTCGCTAGTTGCGCCAATAATAATTCTGCCATCTTGACGTGGCACAATATAAATGCCAGTCCCGAAGAGAACGGTTTGTAGGGGCTGGATAACTCCCCAATCTTCTGGTACACATACTGACAGCATTTGTCCCTTTCTTGGAAAAACAGGAATATCCAATAATTTCTCAGACCAAGGACCCGCAGCTAAAACATAACGGTCAGCTTGTAATTTTCCTGCCGTTGTTTCCACTCCCAAAACTCGGTTTTTCTGCCGAATAATTTCTTCTGCACTGCCTTGAATAATATCAATTTTTAATTCTTTGCTTGCAAATTGAAGCGTCCGAAATAAAGCGCGGTTGTCTACTTGAGCGTCGTCAGGATACCACCAACCGCCAATTACTTCTTGACCTAATCCAAACTGGTGCTGGCGAACTGCATCTCCATCCAACCATTGATAATTAAGGTTTGACAAAAGCGGCTTTTCTTGAGGCTCATTTTGACAAACTGGTGCGAGAATTCCCGATCGCCAATATCCCGTTTTCAATCCGGTAATGTCTTCTAGCTGTTCCACCCAGGCGGGATACAGTGCGCGACTTTGCAAGCACAAATCCAACATCGGACTGGGTGGAATTCGTTCGGCTTGCGGGGCAAGCATTCCAGCGGCAGCCCGGGCCGTCGGTTGTTTAGAATCGGCGGTGAGAACCGCGACAGATGCCCCTCGCAATTTCAGTTCTACTGCTAGCGAAAGGCCAATTATTCCGCCGCCAATAATCAGAATATCTTTAGATGAATTCATTAACTTTTATATGGACTTTCTGGCTTTTTTGACCTCTCGGGTTTCTTTAGGGTAAGGTGCCCCGTGTGCACCTTACAGTTAGAATTCTTGCACAAGTCTTACCGATTATCTGGTAAGGCGATCGTCCTATCTGCCTTCCTTAACAAAAAATCTATGCTTGGGGTTTCCAGACAGTTTCAGAACCTTGACCCCAGAAACCATCATATTTTGTCACCTTAATATCGCCTAAAACCTTGGTTTGGCAGGACAAACGGCGATTGGAGGCGGAAGAATGGGGAGGAACCGAAAGGCGGGCTTTTTCGCGCCACTGGGACTCGGAAACTTCGCCCTCGACGGTGACGGCGCAGGTGCCGCAAGTGCCGAGGCCGTGGCAGTTGATGACTTTGGCGTTGCCGTTGTAGAGATCGATGCCGTTTTTGAGCAATACTTCACGGAGATTCGCTCCGCGATCGCACTCAAATGTTTTTCCTTGCGCTTGTACCTTGACCACAGCAATTTACCCCAGTTAGATTTATGTTAATTTTCCTATATATTATCGCATTAATTTCAAATAAATTCATCTAATATGGTAAGTGATATATTACCAATTTCTCGATCGCAATTTCCCATGACAAATCCGCTCTGGATCTACGATACCACGCTGCGAGACGGTGCTCAGTGTGAGGGACTCTCCTTATCTCTCGAAGACAAACTGCGAATTGCTCGACAGTTAGACAGTTTAGGAATTCCCTTTATTGAAGGCGGCTGGCCGGGGGCGAATCCTAAAGACGTACAATTTTTTTGGCGTCTCAAAGAACAGCCCCTAACTCAAGCAGAAGTGGTAGCTTTTTGTTCGACTAGGCGGCCGGGAACTACAGCAGCTAATGATGAAATGTTGCAGGCTATTTTGTCCGCCGGTACTCGCTGGGTGACGCTGTTTGGCAAGTCGTGGGATTTGCACGTTATTGAGAGTTTGAAGACGACGCTAGAAGAAAATCTGGCGATGATTCGAGATACAATTGAATATTTGCGGAGTCAGGGAAGGCGCGTTATTTACGATGCCGAACACTGGTTTGACGGCTACAAGCATAATCCAGATTATGCTATTAAAACTTTAGAAGCGGCGGCGGATGCCGGTGCAGAATGGCTGGTGCTTTGCGATACTAACGGCGGTACTTTGCCTCACGAAGTCAGTCAGGTTGTTCGCGATGTTTTAGCCGCTTTAGGAACCAATCGCGAAGTACCTGTGCAGTTAGGAATTCACACTCACAACGACTCGGGAGTTGCAGTTGCTAATGCTTTAACTGCGGTCCAGGAAGGGGTGACGATGGTACAGGGAACTATTAACGGTTACGGCGAACGCTGCGGCAATGCCGATTTATGTTCTTTGATTCCAAATTTTCAGCTAAAGTTGGGTCATAATTGCATTGAAGACGAGCAATTAGTTAGATTAACTCAAGTAAGTCGATCGATTAGTGAAATTGTCAATCTTGCTCCCGACGATCGTGCTCCTTTTGTCGGTCTTTCGGCATTTGCTCACAAAGGCGGAATCCACGTATCGGCTGTTGAGAAAAATCCGTTAACTTACGAACATTTGGAACCGGAAAAAATTGGCAACACGCGGCGAATTGTGATTTCGGATCAAGCCGGTTTGAGCAATGTTTTGGCGAAGGCGCGCACTTTTGGAATGGATCTCGATCGCAAAAATCCTGCTTGTCGCCAAATTCTAGAAAAATTGAAAGATTTGGAAAGTCAGGGATATCAATTTGAGGGTGCTGAGGCGTCTTTTGAATTGTTAATGCGGGAAGCCTTGGAACAACGGCCGCCGTGGTTTGAAATTAAGGGATTTCAAGTCCACTGCGATAAGGTTGGCGAAGATTGTACGGCTTTGGCCACGGTCAAATTGTCAGTAAACGGTACAAATATTTTGGAAGCTGCCGAAGGAAACGGCCCGGTTTCGGCTTTGGATGCGGCTTTGCGGAAAGCTTTGGTGAATTTTTATCCGGCGATCGCGCATTTTTACCTGACAGATTACAAGGTGCGGATTCTGGACTCCGGTGCGGGAACTTCTGCTAAAACTCGCGTGTTGGTTGAGTTTAGCAACGGTCAAGACCGCTGGACGACTGTGGGGGTTTCTGGTAATATTTTGGATGCTTCTTATCAAGCGGTTGTTGAAGGTTTGGAGTATGGTTTGGTGTTGGGAGATAGGGAGGCGAGCGTTTTAACTGTGTCGAGTTATTAGGTTGACGGCGAAGAGAAGTTGCCTGAATATCGATTTTTAAATAGATACCAGGCGATTTCAAGATAGAGTTAGCCAATTTTAAAAGGGTGAAACCTGAGATTTTGCATCATTCTCAATAAGGCTTTTATGGGCTGGCTATAATATCCCACCCATAAGAAATTCATTCTTTGTGGAACAGGCTCGAAAGCCTTTTAAACGAGAATGGTGCTCGGGGCGTGAGTTGGGAGCATCTCAATGAAAGCAACCAAGCTAAAAATTGGAGTTTTGAGCCTCTCTGGCTGCGGGGAAAGAGGAAGAAGTAATGAGCCAGAAGAAGTGTTTTTACAAATATGAGATCCTCCCCGTGAGTTATCCTAGTTGTTTAACCCAATTCATAATTGTCGTATGATGTACACCTTTGACTCTTTCAATCTCCCTAAAACCCATGCCATTAACATACATTTGTAGGCATTCGTCTTTCACTTCTTGAGCATAACCTCTGTGCGGTTGATAGCAGTCTAGAAATTGTCTACCACAGGTAACACACAGGTAGTTCTGCTTGCCTTTTTTTCGCCCATTTTTATTGATATGAGTTGACTGACATTCAGGACATTTCATAGAAGATGACTTGTGTTAAATTGTTTTTTGGGAATTGCTATCCCAATTAATTATATTTTAATTCACCAACGCCGATTATTTAATAATTTGGTGCGTGACGACACAATTATTTTTGCTATTCATGTTAACTCTGTATGAGGAGTTTCATCCCTCATACAGAGTTATCAGTCTCTTTCAATTGCCCATTCTAGCTAAGACTACTTTTTCACCTCATTATTATTACCTTCCCCAACGATCGATCGCATTCCTTCGAGCGTAGCGGGAATGCTGCGCGGGTCCATAAACATCACCTTGCTGCTGTCGCTGGTGCCAATTTTTAGACCCATATCCAGATAGTTTTGAGCTAACAAAAATTGTAAAGCTTCCCGAGCATTGGGGTCATTTTGCAGAGTTTTGCCGATAATTTGCAAGGCCTCTGAAGTAGCTTGAGCTTTCAAAACCTGACTTTGGCGTTCTGCTTGAGCTTTCAGGACGATCGCCTTTTGTTGAGCTTCCGCTTCCAAAATAGTCGCTTTTTGGCGCGCTTCTGCATCCAAAACTTGCGCTTCTGCTTTACCTTTGGCGCTGTTCACTGCTGACTCGCGTTCGCCCTCGGATGTCAGAATTGCCGCCCGCTTCCGTCGATCGGCGGCCATCTGCAATTCCATCGATTCCTGTACAGTTTTAGAAGGGATAATATCGCGCAATTCTACCCGCGTTACTTTCACTCCCCAAGGATCGGTAACAATATCTAAATCTCTGAGCAAGATTTCATTAATTTGAGAACGAGCAGTAAAGGTTTGTTCGAGATCCAGTTGACCCATTTCGGCGCGAATTTGAGTTAGCACCATATTTACCATTGCTGACTGGAGATTTTCTACTTTGTAACAAGCTTTTTCCAAGTCTACAATGCGCCAGTAAACCACAGCATCAACGGTGAAGGAAACGTTGTCGCGGGTAATACAAGCTTGCGGAGGAATATCTAAGACTTTTTCCCGAATTGTTTGCTCGTACACGACGCGATCGAAAAACGGCGTGACAAAATTCAAACCTGGTTCCAGTTTCTTGCCGCTGTATTTACCTAAAGTTTCCACCAGCGCTTCATTTCCCTGGTTGATAATCTTGACGGAACCTGCGAGGGCTGAGCCGCCGAGTGCTAAAAATACAAGTAAAAAAAATTGTTCCACGGTCGCCTCCTATAAATATAGAGTGTTGACTGTTGACTGTTGACTGTTAAATGTTGACTAATGACTGATGATTAACTACTAATTGGCTGTGATTAATTACGCATTTTGTTTAAGAATGCAAGAGATTTTCTGGCAAAACTATCAGAGTAGTGCCTTTCCGTCCGACGACAATTACGTTTTGGTTGGGGGGGATAGTGGCCTTCGTGTCTTCGCAGCGAGCTTGCCAAGAATTCCCCTCATAAATCACTCGGCCGGCTTCTCCGGCGGGAATTTCTGTTAAAGTTTTTGCTTCCTGAGAATCTGCGATCGCCCTTGCCGTGCCTTTTGGTATCAACCGCCGAGACAGCAGCACAAAAACTGTCGAAAGTACCATCCAGAGGAATATTTGTAAATTAACGTAAGGTAGAACTAGAGAACATCCCGCTACGGCGAAGGCGCTCAGTCCCATCAGAAAAGCGACAAAAGCAGTCGGGAGAAATAGCTCTGCCAAACACAGCAAAGACCCAGCTAGCAGCCAAAGGAGCGTCGGAGTCCAGATCATAAAAAGAATAGGTGATACTATTTAGATCTTAGATTGGAAATTTAAGATTTAAGAAATGCCAACAACTGACTCTGCAAGGGTTTGCCACTTGCAAGCCCTCAGAGCGCTTTTTCGCGCCGCGGTACCAGGTTGAGGCTTCCATCGTACTCCAAGTCTGAGTTTAGTAACTTAAATTACAATTTAAGCCGGTACAGACTGGCAGAAACTACAATTTCTAGGGGCCCAAAGGCAGTTAAGAAATTGATAGGGGCTAAAATCAGTTTATTCTCAAGCTCATGAATTTGGGCTTGCGAATCATATATCTTCAGAATGTTTTTACACAAACTATTTCGATATGATCAGCAGTTTCTCCGAACCCATTTATTGCCCGAATCTTAGCTGTGCCGATCCCCGCAATACCTTTGGCCGCCAGCACTGTGCAGCGTGCGAAACAGATTTAATTTATCGCTATGTGTGGGTGGTGGGACAAGCAGCCGAGGAAGTGCCGGCGGGTAAGGTAATAGCCGATCGATACTTTGTCATTGCACCCCAAATCTGGCTCGACAGCCGTCCAGTTCTGCCTCCCACCGTCCCGGAACAACTGCCGGATAGCATTATGCCTTACCTGCATTTGTATCCCCAACGGCTGCATACGCCGGAAGTATACGGTTATTGTTCGCTAGGGGAAGCACCGGAAGCGGCAGAGGTGCTGTTGTTGGAAAATGTGCCCATTAATAATT
This sequence comes from Microcoleus sp. B3-A4, assembly GCF_036705385.1. Lineage (NCBI taxonomy): Bacteria > Bacillati > Cyanobacteriota > Cyanophyceae > Oscillatoriales > Microcoleaceae > Microcoleus > Microcoleus sp. B3-A4. Next base: position 20,758 of record NZ_JAUBUI010000073.1, read on the forward strand.
TCGGTCGCCTGTATCCTTCTATTTTAGAATCTTGGTCTGGGACAAGCGCCGCGCGCCAAGTTTACTGGCTGTGGCAAATGCTCCAACTGTGGGCGCCGCTGTCGGAACAAGGAGTAGCTTCGAGTTTGCTGGTACCGGAAAATTTGCGGGTGGAAGGTTGGCGGGTACGCTTGCTGGAACTGCACCGGGGCAATTTTGTACCGACGCTGCGGGATTTGGGAGATGTGTGGTCAGGTTTGGTAGAATCAGCGCAACCCGAGGTGCAGGCGAAACTCGGAGAGATTTGTCAGTTTATGCGCCGCAGCAGCATGAATTTCGAGGCGATCGGCCTGGAACTCAACGATTTACTATTAGAACAAGCCGCTAAATTGCCTCTGCACTTAGAAGTAGTCGGCATGACTGATACCGGGCCGCAGCGCTCCCAAAATGAAGACAGTTGCTATCCGGTTGCTGCTGATTTTCAATCTAGCAAAACTTCAGGGAACGACAAACTAATTCCTTACTTGACAATGGTTTGCGACGGGGTTGGAGGCCACGAAGGAGGAGAAGTTGCCAGTCAATTAGCCGTGCAGTCCCTCAAAGCTTTAATCCAAAATTTGCTCGCAGAAATTGCCGAACAAGAAGAGTTGATGACGCCAGCAATGGTCATCAAGCAACTCGAAGAAATAGTCAGAGTTGTGAATAATGTGATTTCCGCTCAAAATAACGAGCAGGGAAAAGAGTTGCGGCAGCGGATGGGGACGACTTTGGTGATGGCCCTCCAGTTGCCTCAAAAAGTGAAAATTTCCGAGGATTTGCCCTCGAATAACAGTCACGAACTTTATTTAGTCAATGTTGGAGACAGCCGGGCTTATTGGATTGGCAAAAATTACTGTCACCGGCTGACTGTGGACGACGACGTAGCCTCAAGGGAAGTCCAGCTAGGACACTGTTTGTACTGGGAAACTCAACTGCGAGCCGATGCAGGAGCCCTGACTCAAGCTTTGGGCACGCGGGACGCCGATTTCTTGCGCCCGACGATTCAGCGATTTATTGTCGAAGAGGAAGGCTTACTGCTGCTGTGTTCCGACGGTTTGAGCGACAACGACTGGGTAGAGCGCTCTTGGGAAAATTACGGCCCAGAGGTGCTCGAAGGCAAAATGTCCTTGGAAGCTGCGGTTCAGTCTTGGATTCGTCTCGCCAACGAGAAAAACGGTTATGACAACTCCTCCGTGGTGGCCACTCACTGTCGGATGTCGCCGGAGAGATTGGTACTGTTCGATCCGGCGGTGGCGTCAGCGCAGGCGTCAGCGCCAGTGTCAGCCTCGGTGTCGCTGCCGCCGTCGCTGCCGCGGTCCCTACAGAAGTCCGGGAAGATTCCAGAATCTCAGCTTTCAGAATCGTCCAAACAGTTGTTGTACCCCGAAACTTCCCCCGCCCCGGAACCAGTTCAAAAACGGCGATCCAAGTTCCCGCTGCCCCTACTGGGGGTGTTGGGGCTGATGTTAGCCGGCGGCGCTTTAGGTTTGTGGGTGCGCGGCCTCCAAAGCCCCCAGCCAGAGCCCGCACAAGTTCCGCCACCGCCGGAAACTCCTGCCCCGATTCCTTCGGAGACTCCCTCGCCCGGTGCCGAGAGTCTCTCGCCGTCGCCCGAATCGACTCCTGCGGAAATTCCCTCGCCCGGGGTCGAAAGTCCCTCGCCGTCGCCCGAATCGAGTCCTGCAGAAATTCCGCCGCCCGAAGCGGAAACTTCTTCGCCGTCGCCCGAATCGAGTCCTTCGGAGATTCCGCCGCCCGAAGAAGCGGAACCTCCTTCGCAATCACGGGAGTAAGGGAGATTGAATTAAGCAGAATTTTTCATAAAATGCAGATACTTTCCGGCGGCACGGCAACTCGAACGCTGTCGCCGGCTTTGTGTCGCTGCAAGTCATCTCTGTGCAAGTTTTGTCGGCGAAGGGCGATCGAACTTTTAGCAGTCAACCGCACCGTATACCGCGTGTCAGTGCCAATATAAATAGCTTCTTCTACTATTCCCGGCCAGCTATTTTCAACATCATAATTAGCCGGGTAAATAGCAGCTTTTTCTGGCCGCAACACCAGGGTGACAACTTTCCCAGCGGGCATATCTTCGGCTGTCGCAACTAACACGGGTAACTGCTGGTCAACCAACACTATTATTTGACCGTTTTGCTTTTCTACTACTTGCCCGCTTAAAAAATTGCTGTCGCCAATAAAATCAGCAACAAACCGCGTTTTAGGATATTCATAAATATCAACAGGCGTCCCGACTTGTTGCAGTTTTCCTCCATCCATAACTGCAATTCTGTCCGACATAGTTAGCGCTTCTTCTTGGTCGTGAGTTACATAAATAAACGTAATTCCCAATTTGCGCTGCATTTTTTTTAATTCTAATTGCATCTCTTTACGCAATTTTAAATCCAGCGCTCCTAGGGGTTCATCCAACAGCAAAACAGACGGCTGTTTGACTAATGCTCTTGCTAGTGCTACTCGCTGCTGCTGTCCCCCTGACAGTTGGCGGGGATAGCGTTTTTCTACGTCGGTTAACTGTACTAATGCTAAGGCTTCAGCAACGCGATCGCGAATTGTTTTCTGAGGCAAATTCTCCATTTCCAACCCAAAAGCGGCATTTTGTCCTACCGTCATGTGCGGAAATAAAGCATAGTTTTGAAATACCGTATTTACAGGGCGGTGAAATGGCGGGCGATTTTGCATCGGTTGACCGTGAATGTAAATTTCCCCCTCTGTGGGAATTTCAAAACCCGCTATCATTCGCAAAGTTGTAGTTTTGCCGCAGCCGGAAGGGCCGAGTAAAGAAAAGAATTCTCGATCGTAAATTTGCAGGTTGATGTTGTCTACAGCTAAGAAATCTTGACTGCGGACACCTTTAAATACTTTGGAAACTTCTAAAATTTCGACAGCGTGCATTGTGTTAGTATGTCTTAGTTATGACTAATAAAAATTTGAACTCAATTCCGGTTAAATAAACATAAATTCTCTAGGGACGAGTTCATCAAAATTTCTAATACCAACTAAAAATTTAAGTAAACCCGCCCCGGTCGAAACCTGTGTTATAGCGGTTCTCAAGCGTGGTGAGGTATGCCCCATGCCCCATGCCCCATGCCCCATGCCCCATGCCAGATAGTATCTCATGTTACTGAGAAAGGCTATATATCTACTTTCCGGCCCCTGCTTTAACTTCCGTCCAAGCTCGATCATACAATGCAGTTGCTTTCCCGACATCCTGCAATAATTTCATTTTGCCAAACACCTCAGCAGGCGGGTAAATTTGAGGGTTTTTCAAATCGTTCGGGTCGATTAAACCTTGATCGATTGCTGCTTTGTTGGGCGATCCGAAGTGGGTAAAATTAGACACTTTAGCGCCTACTTCGGGCTGCAAAATAAAGTTAATAAATTTCTCAGCTAACTCTTTCTGGGGCGCACCTTTGGGAATTGCCATGTTGTCAGAAAAAATGATTGTTCCTTCTTTGGGAATAGCGTAACGGATATTAGGATTTTCTGTCATCACTTGGAAAATATCGCCGCTCCATTCCATTGTCAAATTTACTTCTCCTTGATCTAGCAGATTTTGACCGGTGTCGTCAACAAAAGCGGCAATGATATTGTTACTTTTAATCAGCAAATCGCGGGCTTTGTTAATCTCTTCGGGATTGGTTGTATTTGGATCAAATCCTAAATACATTAAAACTCCTGCAAATGTGTATCTGGCATCATCTTGCCACGCCACTTTTCCGGTATATTTCGGGTCGAACATCGCCGCCCAACTGTTGACATCGCCCTTGGTTGTTTTCACGTTGTAGCCAATTCCCATCGTTCCCCACTGGTAGGGCAGGGAATATTTATTGCCCGGGTCAAAAGCTTGATTGATAAACTTAGGTTCTAGGTTTTTTTGGTTGGGAATATTGTTTAAATTCAGCGGCTCAATTATATTTTCTGCGATCATGATTTTCACCATGTAATCGGCGGGAAATATTAAGTCGTAACCTGGGTTTCCCTGTTTGAGTTTGGCATAGAGTGCGTCGCTGTTCTCGAAAGTGTCGTATTGAATTTTAACATTGTTCTCTTTCTCGAATTGGGCGATCGCTTCTGGGGCGATATAACTTGCATAATTGTAAATGCTGAGCACTTGCTGCTGGTTGCCACCTGTGGGGCTACAGCCGAAAGCCACCGTTGCACTCATCACAAACAAAAGTAGGAAAGTCAGCAGTCGTTTCATAGGTTGTGTTAGTTGCAGACGAAAATAATTATGACACAGAAAAGTAAAACTTTTAAGTTTTCTGAACCTTTAACGATGATAAAACCAGCAATAAGGAAGCGAACAACATCAAAGTTGAAATGGCATTAATCGCGGGCGTCACTGCAAATTTTATCATGCCGTAAACAAATAGCGGCAGCGTCACTGAACCGACGCCGGTGGTAAAGAATGTGACGACAAAATCGTCCAGCGACAGAGTAAAAGCCAGCAGTGCCGCGCTGAAAATAGCGGGCCAAATTAGGGGGAGAGTGATGCGCCAAAAAGTCCGCCATTCGTTCGCGCCTAAGTCAAAAGCGGCTTGTTCTAATATCGGATCTAGTTCCGCCAAACGCGCCCTGACAGTAATAGTCACAAAGGAAATATTAAAGACAACGTGGCCGATAATTACGGTAGGTAAGCCGAGATTGAGGCGAATTCCCGTGAGATTTTCTACGATCCGAAATACTAGGGTAAAGAAAACTAGCAGCGAAATGCCGATCGTAATTTCGGGCATAATAATGGGCAAAAACAGTAAAGCTTCTACTGCTTTGCGCCCCGGGAAATGAAAGCGTTCCAGCGCTAGCGCGATCGTTGTACCAAAAACGGTTGCTAATACAGTCGAAATAGCTGCAATTAGCAAGCTGTTGTTGAGTGCTGTCCAGATTCCGGCGCTGCTACTCGTAGCAATCGTCGCGCCTGCATTGCTAAACAAACTGCGGTACCAATCGAGGGTGAAGCCGCGCCAAACGGCATTGAATCTGGAGGCGTTAAAGGAGTAAATAATTAAGATGAGAATTGGCAAGTAAAGAAAGGCTAATGCTAGTACAGCTTGTACCCAAAGCCACTTTTTGCAGATCGCCCGCACGAGTAAATCTAGTTTTGTTTTAGTCATTAGTCATTAATCATTAATCATTAGCGCATCTTAACTTAAACGCAGGGTGCAACAATTCGTGTATACCTTACCTTATTGAGTTTCATCAGACACGCGGAAGTAAATTAAAACTGGAATCAATATGATTACAGTCAACAGCATAGAAAGCGCCGAGCCAAAAGGCCAATCGCGGGCTTTCATAAACTGATTTTGAATCAAATTTCCCACCATAACTGTTTTTGACCCCCCTAATATATCCGGTGTAATGAAAGCGCCGACTGCGGGAACAAAAACCAGAATAGAACCTGCCACAATGCCACGGCTTGTTAATGGTAAAAATACGCGCCAAAAAGTACGAATGTCATTGGCACCTAAATCGTGAGCGGCTTCTACCAATGAAAAATTGAAGCGTTCTATGCTAGAATATAAAGGCAGAACCATGAAAGGTAAATAGCCGTAAATAAGACCGAGCGCCACTGCGAAAGGCGTAAAAAGCAAGTTTAACGGTTCGCTAATAATTTGCAAGCTTTGCAAGGCTGTGTTAACTACTCCTTCGCTACGCAGGAGTATTATCCAGGCGTAGGTTCTCACTAAAAAGTTAGTCCAAAATGGAATAATTACCAGCAAAAGCAAAGCATTTCGCCAGCGAGGAGAACGGGTGGCGATGAAGAATGCCAGGGGATAGCCAACTAACAAGCAAGCGGCGGTTGTCAGAAAAGCCAGCCAGAGCGATCGCCCAATTACTCCTAAGAAAAGTCCGCTGAACAAACGCTGGTAGTTGCTGAGAGTAAATATCCAAGTAACGCCGCCGTAAGTACCGCGTTCTAAGAAACTGTACAAAAGTACAATTAGCACTGGCAAAATGAAGAAAACCATCAGCCATGCCGTAGCGGGAAATAAGAGCAGCAACAGGTTAGTCTGCTGGCGGTTTTTGACACTCATTATTCACTCAAGCGAAATTTAGCACATAATTCAACACATTTTATATCAAATCCGGGTTTTATGAATTATGTCATCATTAATAAATTATCAAGAGGTACGCAATGTCAGCAGAATCGTCAACCCCAAAAATAGTCGTCGTCGGTGCAGGATGGGCCGGTTTAGGCGCTACCTATCACCTAGCCCAGCAAGGCTATGATGTCACCCTGCTAGAAGCAGGCCCTTATCCGGGTGGCTTAGTTGCGGGGTGGAAAACCGCCGGCGGGCGTTCCGTAGAAGCAGGCATTCATGGCTTCTGGTATCCCTACAAAAATATCTTTTCCTTAGTCAAGCAATTAGGACTCGATCCCTTCACGCCTTGGACTCGTTCTTGTCAGTATTCACCCGCCGGATTGGAAGTAGAATCGCCGATTTTTCAGGACGAACCGCGGCTTCCCACACCGTTAGGAACCTTTCTTTACACCAGATTTAAAAGGCTGCCATTAGTCGATCGGCTTTCAGCCTTGCCCTTACTCTACGCCGTCCTAGATTTCGACAATTCCGACGAAGCGTGGCGCAGGTACGATCGCGTCACAGCCCGCGAATTGTTCAAACAGTTTGGCGTTTCTGCAAGACTGTACCGCGATGCTTTTGAGCCGATGTTATTAGTAGGTTTATTTGCACCAGGAGAACAATGTTCTGCTGCCGCAGCTTTGGGAATGCTTTATTATTTCATATTAGCACACCAACCGGATTTTGATGTAGTTTGGTGTCGCGGAACAGTCGGAGAAAAAATCTTTCGTCCCTGGGTCGAACGCCTGGAAAAACTCGGTGCAAAAGTATTGACAAAGCAGCGAGTTACTGACTTAATAGTTGACAGCAACAACCGAGCAACCGGCGTTGTTTGCGGCGAAGAAACCTTTGAGGCAGATGCAGTTATTTTTGCAGTTGGCGTCACGGGAATGCAAAAAATTATCAGCAGCAGCCCCGCTTTGCAAAGTCGCCAAGAGTTTCGGGACGCGATGAATTTGGGTGCAGTTGACGTGTTAGCTGTTCGTCTCTGGTTTGACAGAAAAATTGACATTCCGCTGCCTTCTAATGCCTGTTTTGGGTTTAGTTCAACTACAGGTTGGACATTTTTTGATTTGAATGCTTTGCACGACGAATTCCGATCAGAACCTGGAACAGTTGTAGAAGCTGACTTTTATCACGCAAATCAATTAATTCCCCTCAAAGATGAGGAAATTGTGAGCTTAGTTCAGCGGGATTTAGCGACTTGCATTCCGGCTTTTCTGGAGGCAAAAGTAATTGACAGCAGCGCGATTCGGCTGTCGCGGGCGGTGACGCATTTTGCCCCTGGTAGCTATCAGTATTTGTTGCCTGCGGTAACAAGTTATGATAATGTATTGATGAGCGGCGATTGGGTTGTGACCCGTCACGGTTCTTGGTCGCAGGAAAAGGCTTATGTTACTGGTTTGGAGGCGGCTAATTTAGTAATTTCGCGTTTCGGAATCGGAAACAAAGCGGCAATTATTCCCGTGGAAGCTGACGAACCGCACATTCAAATCGGGAGAAAGATTAATCAGTTTACTCGCAGTTTGACTAAAACATTCATTCCTGATTTTTGGCTGCCATAAGAAGAAGGAAGTTCGGCAACGGATTTAACGAATGTCAGGAAAAAGGAAGAGGGAATTTCTTGATTTAAGCGGTAAGGTGCGCGGCCCGGCGCACCCTACATATAGACTAATGACCAATGACTCATGATGCTATCTTCACAAAAAAATGCAACTTTAGACAAGCTCCAAGCCTGAATCTTCATCAGTCATGGCCAATCTAAAATCTAAAATCTAAAATCGCCTGACTATCGCCAATAAGGCCGGCCTTTCCAAAAAACTCCCACCGTAACTCCGATTAGTGCAGCTTCCGATAAACTTGTTAATAAAGGAGGTATGGGTAGGAATGACTTTAACACCAAACCCAAGAGCAGGCACAAAACTAAAACCCACAAACTAATTCGACTGAGCAAAAATTGTTGTTGCCAATACTCTAAAAAGTACACTGCTAAAGCTCCCATTCCCAATGCTGCTGCAAAAGGTATCAATATCTCCAGGGAGGAACCGTAGATAAGCGTCACAACGTTGCGGATTGCCCGCGATTGCGTGAAACCCCAGGCTAAAAATAGCTCCACTCCAATCACGATGCAGTTGACGAGGGCGGCAATTTGCAGCATTTCTCGCCAAGGTAAAAGTTTTAAGCGCCGCAGAAAATTACTCACGATCGGCAGATTAGGTAGGTTGCTTTGATTTTATAACAGTTTTGCCTTGGCGATCGACCTTTGATGACAATTTGTGAAGTAAAATAAAGATATAGAGCAGTCTCTTGACAAATTAACCCAGAGTACCTGCCTATTAGTTGTTGGAACCGTGAAAGGAAAAAAGTTATGGTGGAGAACACTGTCGATTGTGCTGTAGCTTGCGTCAATGGCTGCGTTCTGGGCGACAAGTGCCCGAAGCGGGAATACGCAGAAGCAACGTCCAACTTTATTGAAAATACTTCTCTGGATAAAATGCTAGAAATAGCAGAGGAAGCGGTGAGAAGGAAACGGACGGAACCCCCCAAATGGGTAATTCCTGATTTTCCCGAATAGAATTAGCCTCCCAATTAAAAAGCGATCGCCCTTTTCAAAAGGGCGATCGCTTTTTGTATTCCCAATGAAATAGCTGAGCCGAATCCATATATTTCTTGGGATAGAAGCTAAAAGCTTAAATAGGAATTATTATACCACTTAATTATAGCCATCGGCAATTACTAAAAACAATTCAGTTAAAGCCAAATTCGGACATTTTTAATTTAATTGAGTTCAAAAACAAACAGGAGCAAGTATCGTGGCACAGCCAAAGAAAAGCAACGCAAAAACAACAACAGAACGCGATAATTTGGGCGAATTGCCTCAAGAAATTACCGAATCTTACGGTACCGGCGTCATCGATCAACCGGGATTGACCCAAGACGACATAACAACCCTGCAGGACAGCAGTTCGGACTACTCTTCCACCAGTTCCCAAATCGGCGGCGAGGATGGCGATCCGGCTGCGGAACAAGAAAGTGCCACTGGCGAGCAATCCGTGGGCGGAACCGCACCTACTCCCGACCTGGATATTGTTGACGAACTGGGAGCCGCTGCGGGCATAGAAATGCCCGATGGCGCTATTTTGAACACAACAAATATGCTTGAACATCGAGATGAAAGCCGCTGGGAATTAGACCCTAGTTCTGCGGAAGATTATCAGGAACGACCGGATTTCTAGGTCTATTTTTTACAAAAGAAATAGGTAGCACAATAGGAGCGGGTTCACCAGTATCCATACTTGATATGCCAAGTATTTGTAAATCCGCCCCTCATCACTTTTGTTCTCGCAACACGTATCTAACTCCCCGAACACTAGGCAGCAGATCTTTGGCGTTACTTGCTTCTAATTTAATCCGTAACGCACGAATATACACTTCAATAAGGTTGCACAAGCAAACCCTTGTGACGCCTGGAAAATCGTTAATGGGAAGCTTTATCTCAACTACGACAAGAAAGTAAGTAGTCAAACAAAATTAATTACACAAACAACTAATATGATATAATAAAAAATATCAAGTTGTGTTCAAAGAGGTTTTATATGTTTTTACTTCGAGATATCAATCCACTTTCCTTGAAATTGCTAAACCGAATTTATCGCGAAAGCAGACATCATCAAGTGCGGCAAAGAGCACATTTTCTGATTTTAGCTTCACAAAATGTCAACAATGAGAATTTAATGAAAATCTTTAAAGTTAGTTATAAGACCATGTATAACTGGTTGAATCGATGGGAATATGAGGGAGTACTCGGATTATATAATAAACCAGGTAGAGGCAGAAAAGAAACATTTAATTCCGCACAATCAGATCAAATTAGAGACTGGGTAAAATTGCAACCAAAACAATTAAAGCAAGTAGTACAAAAAATAAAAAAAGAATGGTCTGTTAATATAAGTACGGAAACAATTAAGAGAATAATTAAAAAAAAAGGATGAGTTGGCATAGGATGCGTCGAGGTGTTGGCGGCAAGCCAGACCCCATAGAATACAAGG